>JAVLCL010000280.1:0-1348 GCA_031580825.1 Halothece sp. Uz-M2-17 | reverse complement strand
TTATCCAGGGGGGGAACCCTTTGTTTCAGGCGGAACTGGCAGTCGTGTTGCCAACGCCCCCTTTAGCGGGAATATTGCCACCTCGGCAAATCATTTTGGTTTTCAAGCAAACTCTCGGATTAGCTCTAATTTTATCCTTGCCGGATGGGCAGGTTTAACCCAAGCGCAAGCAGAAGAAGATGGGACTGGTTTTGCCTCCACTCCGGTTAATGCTGGGGATGATGCAACCGTTTTCAACTGGGCGTTAACCTTTGCTTTCCCGAATGTGGATAATCGGGGTAGTCGCGCGGGGATTATTATTGGTCAACCGCCCAAAGTAACCGCAAATGATGGCGGCCCCACTGGCGATGAAAGTGCGTTTCACCTCGAAGGGTCTTATCGTTATCAAGTCAACGATAACATTAGTATTGAACCTGGGGTTTTGGTTATTTTTAATCCTGAAAATAATGGTGAGAATGACACGATTACTGTGGGATTAGTCCGTACCATTTTTGCGTTTTAATTTATAGAAGATAATTTTGCTTGATTATATTCTATTAAAGCCAGTTGAGCATTATTTAAAACGAATAAACTCTGATGATCAAATTCGGATTCTTAATGTGTTAGATACTTTGGCTTCTAATGCTTCAATCTTATAGCAGTTAGGAATCAGTTGTGAGATATCAATTCTGGTTTAAGGCAATAAATAGTCAACAGGCAATTTGCCCCAAAAATTTCTCATGAATCATTGCTGATTGCTATAGCTATTAAACCGTTAAAAGGTCGCTCTGAGTTGCGTTTACGAGTAGTTAAATATCGAATTTTGTTTAAAGAGGACATAGAAAAGCAGGTTTATGTAATTACCGTAATTGGTTCTCATGGCAATTCTGAATTAACGGCAGGGTGGGCATTGCCCACCCTACGAAGAGTAGAAGTTTAATACTGTGTCCACGTTTACTAAAGAAAATAAGCGGGAAGTTCATCAAAAATATTCCTAGCAGGTTTGTTAAATTTCATCCCTAGGCATTAACCAGTCAACTCCTAAGACAACAAGTAAGGCAATTAGTATTGCTGCAATAATTACACTCAAGAATGTGGGAAGAAAAAATCGATGGGGAGGAATTTGAAGTAGTTTTAGGGCTAAGCCCATTCCCCAAGTTCCTAGAACTGGAGTCATCAATAAATAAAACCAAAATCCACCCTTTTCTACTTTTCGTTTAACTCTTTCCGATGCTAGACGATCCAACCATCTGGATAGACGAGGGATTCTGAAAAGTTGTTCATAGCTATAGTGAATAAAAGGAATCGGTGCAAAATTTCCCATGACTCCGAACGCAACCGTGGATACGGGATCGAGCCCTAGTGCTAG
>JAVLCL010000279.1:0-4789 GCA_031580825.1 Halothece sp. Uz-M2-17 | reverse complement strand
CGATGTTACGAGAAGCAGAGAAGGCGCGTTGGGAAATTGTTGATGTAGATAATTGGCGACCCCATTATGCCCTAACGTTACGCAGTTGGGGGGAACATCTCGCAGCAGCAAAAACAGAAGCAGTCCGCTTAATTGGTGAAAAATTATATAACATTTGGCAGTTGTATTTAGTTGGCTGCGCGATCGGCTTTGAACGTAATCAGATGGGAATTTATCAAACGTTACTCCGTCGCAAATCAGATCAACAATGGAACTTACCGTTAACTCGTCAAGGATGGTTGATTGAATGAAACCTTCTCCTAAACCTTAAATTAGAATCCACTCTTTTCAACCCTCTGTGTCCTCTGTGACTCTGTGGTTTAATGTATTGCAATTAACTCCCACTGCATCAGATAAAGTTTCAATCTGATATTGATCTAGTTTTTGGCTTAAACCACTTAACACTTGTTTAGGCATCATTAGCCCTTCATAGATCCAACCGGTGTACACTTGTAATAAACTCGCCCCAGCAGTGATTTTTTCCCAAGCATCATCGGCGGTGAAGATTCCTCCCACCCCAATAATCGGAAGTTTCCCCTCTGTTTCTTGATAAATAAAACGGATGACTTCTGTTGCGCGATCGCGCAATGGTTTTCCACTAATGCCTCCTGCTTCTTCTGTTGCAGGCTTTCCCGTTTTCGATAAGACTTTTGTTTTTAATCCTTCCCGCGCGATCGTGGTATTCGTCGCAATCATCCCTGCTAATTGATATTGAGTTGCAATAGTGAGCACTTCCTGAATTGCTTCCCAACTTAAATCCGGTGCAATTTTGACTAGGATCGGTTTTTGATCTCGATTATGACTTTGCAGGGCTTCTAAAATTAAACTCAGTTGCTGACTATCTTGCAGCGATCGTAAACCCGGTGTATTCGGAGAACTCACATTCACCACAAAATAATCACCCCAGTCTTGCAACCGTAGAAAACTGGTTAAATAATCCTTCGCAGCATCTTCGAGTGGGGTTACCTTCGATTTCCCCAGATTAATCCCCCAAGGAATATTCCGTTGTCGTTGCGCCTGTTTTTGCAAACATTCTGCTAGAACTTCACTTCCTCGATTATTAAACCCCATCCGGTTTAAAGCTGCTTCATCTTCTAATAGGCGAAATAAACGCGGGGGTGGGTTTCCCGGTTGCGGATGTTCTGTTATGGTTCCTAACTCAGCATAACCAAACCCAAATCGATCCCAAATACTAGCAGCAACGCCATTTTTATCAAATCCTGCTGCTAAACCTAAAGGATTCGGAAAGGAAATTCCCCATAAGGTTTGGGATAATCTTTTCTCGGAATAGCAACATTGAGACGCAAGTTGTTGCAAAATAAATTGGGCTGAAACTTGATCTTGATTTTTTTCTAACCATTGCAATAAGTTCATGCTTTGGTCATGTAACCATTCTGGATCAGCTTTCAAACCTGAAAAAAGAAGGGGACGAATAAGTGTTTTATACATAACTTCTTCTAACTTTTTAAGTAATTATTCGTTCAGCGTTGCTGAGTCTATCAAAGCGATGGAATGTCTCTAAAAAACAACAATTAATAATGCACCTCTGTAGTCCGAAAATTACTATATAATTTTAGAAAATTGTTGTAATCCGAAAACTAATCCTTCACAAACCCCCGTTAAAAAATCGAGATCTAAAGTGTTAATTGTATCCGTTGGTTGATGATAGTGTGGATTACGTAAAAAAGAGGTATCTGTAACCATGATGGCTTTATAATCTTGGTCCCAAAATGGAGCATGATCGCTCAAACGAGTTTCAGGAATCATAGTTCCCGATAGCGGAACCGATAACCATTCACTGGGAGTTCCATGGTTCCGCATTTGACGGCTAAAAAATCGGGTTTCTTGTATCGTCGCCAAATTCCCTACAAACGCAATAAAGTTTCCAGTATTTGGATAAAATTTATCAATCAGAGGAGGATAATCTTGAGAATAAGAGTTTTGACAACAATACCCTAACATTTCCAACGAAAACATGAGACGAATGTTTTCATGATTCTGCTTTAATTGTTCCACATAACATTCACTTCCAACCATCCCATATTCTTCTAAATCAAAAGCAACAAAGCGTAAAGGAATCGGAAGTGGATTTTCCGAAAATTCTCGGATTAATTCGAGTAAAACTGCAACCCCTGTTCCATTATCATCCGCCCCTGGAGTTCCTGGAACACTATCATAATGAGCAGCCAATATAATTGGGGCTTTTTCACTTTGACTTTCTACAGAAAGATTCAGAATATAATTGTAATGAGTTCCCCCTTGAAAGTTAAAATCATGGCTTTCTAAAGTTCCCCATTTTTGAAATTGTTCCCGAATATATTGTTGAACATAAAAATGTCCTCCGCTGCTGAAATAGGGATGTCGATCGCGCACAATTTGTTGCAGATGTTCATGCAGTCGCGCTTTTAAGGTCATTTATCTAAAATATAAAACTGAATTAAATATAATTATAACTAATCCTAATCTAAGAGCATTCTAACGATAGATTAAGGAGGTTTTCAAATGTTGTAAGGCTCACCACACCAATTATTGACAACTTATAGCTATTTTTTTCCCATGGACTCTTACTGAAAAACAGGGTATAAGTTTTACTTATTTAACAAAAGATTAATTCTCTCATTTCTAATGCTCCCTGTACAAACAGACATTATCTCTTAGTATCAGTAATGAGGCGATATGAAATCTCAGCCAAATTATTGCTGTTATAAAGGAGAGACTAAAAAATGGCAAGTTACAAAGTAACCTTAATCAACGAAGAAATGGGGCTTAACGAAACGATTGAAGTTCCCGATGATGAGTACATTCTCGACGTTGCTGAAGAAGAAGGAATTGATCTTCCTTATTCCTGCCGTGCAGGTGCTTGCTCCACTTGTGCGGGTAAACTCAAAGAAGGAGAAATTGATCAATCCGATCAATCCTTCTTAGATGATGATCAAATCGAAGCTGGTTTTGTTCTCACCTGCGTCGCTTATCCTGCTTCTGACTGCACAATCATTACTCACCAAGAAGAAGAACTTTACTAAGTCTAAAGCAAGTTTTTGCCCCTGACAATATAAGTCAACTCCCCTGCATAGCAGATGTGGGGGAAATTTTTTGGCTTTGACATGACTACGTCGCAGGATAGGAATTCAACAGAATTTTCATATCCCCCCTAGGAGGATAGACCGCTCTTGTTTTATGATGGGGGTAAATGCTTAAAAAGTAGCAAATTCAACTGATCATGCTCGCGAAGACGAGTCTGGTCATCAAAATCTTGCTCTTATACATTCATTAGAAAACACATCAGTCACTAAAACTATGTTGAAGCAAATTACTACCACCCTAAAAGACTTATTTCCAGCAGAAGCAGTTCATGCCCATTGCGATGGTCCCTGTGGCGTTTACGATCCCTCTTCTGCTCGTGTCGCTGGAGAAGCAGTGCTCTCGATGACGAAAAAGCTCATTGATCTCGAACCCAAAGACAACAGCAAAGAAGCACAAATCGCTTATCAAAACACCTTCTCTCGTTTTGTGCAGATTAAAGAAGAACAAGCACAAATCGCTAAAGAAGAACTCTTAATTCTCTGGACTGACTACTTTAAAGAAAAGCATTTAGAACAATATCCTGACCTTCATACCACCTTCTGGAAAGCAGCCAAACTCTGCTCTGCTTGCAAAATGGAAGTCAACTTGCAGCACGCGCAAGAACTCATGGATACGATTCAAAAAATCCATAATATGTTCTGGCAATCTAAAGAGCGTGACATTCCTTGGTATCAAGCAAGCTAAGCTAACTTGAACTCTCTCTCCACCAAGGGTTCAGCTTCTGAATATAAAGAAGCCAAACTAAACGAATGACCTAGTGCGTTGGGCGGAAAAGTCTTCCGCCCTTTTTGTTTGTTGTTTAACCATGAATCAAGAATTCAACCAAAAGGAATGAAGAACTACCGCTAACGATAGGAACTGTTAGATTATCAATACCTAACTTAGAAATGGCTTCTAAACTGGTCGCGATCGCGCTGACAATCAATGCAATCAGCCAAATTTGCCAAAGATTCCCCTCAACAACCAGTAAGATACTCGCACTGATCAAATAACTTACCGCAGCCATCGTTAACGAGCCTTCCCAACTTTTGGTATTACCGAAAACTTTGTAAGGATGACGACCAAAATCTTGACCAATTAACGCAGCCATTCCATCTCCCCACGCCATCGTTAAAATGCCGATTGCAGCGTATTGTGGGGCTTGAGGGAAAAAAACAGCAATTAAAATTCCCATACTCACCGCATAAAAAAACGTTCCCAAACTTTTGCGTCCCACACTATTGATACTGGGTAAAATGGGGACAAAATATGAGATTAAGGCAATGATTGCTGCAATCACCGCTGCACCGATTCCCATCCAAGCAGGAATTTGAAACCACCAGGCAATTAAAATAACATTTCCCGCACCGATATGGACGACTTTACGGGTTAATTCGACTTCTGAGGTCATGAGCCGATTCAATATTTCTGCAAGGAGAATGACCCCGCCTAAAAACGCCAGAACAATCACAAGCGGGAATATCGGAACATCCAAGGTCACTGATAAAAACAAATAAGACAAAGATCTAATTAATTCCGCAATTTAATCGGTTGAAAGTACATCTTTCATCATCGATCGCGCGGTTCACTCCCGACAAGTTTTCCTTCTCATTCTAGATTAGCAAAATTAAATCTTATAGCATGAAAAATGAGTTTTATTTATATTAAGCCATGTTACAAAGAACGA
>JAVLCL010000278.1:2501-4811 GCA_031580825.1 Halothece sp. Uz-M2-17 | reverse complement strand
CCAGGCTTATCACGAACATCTGCTGGGTTGCCAACAATCTGATCGGCGGTTCCCAAGTCATTTGCATAGTCCATGAAAAGATTAACGCCAAAGTTAGACTTTAAAGCGCTGAAGAGAGGCAATCGCAACTCAACAGACCCTTGAATAAAACTTTTCCCAGAGCCGACTTCTCCCTTGGCAAACCCCCGTACCGAGCTTGATCCACCGAGGTTAAACGCTTCGTAAGGCGGTAAATCATCTCCCATGACCGTTCCTGCTTGAATATTGAGAATGAGAACTTGGGGGTCGAGTTTTCCGATTTGATAGATTCGCAACGGAAAGTATTGGGACGCGCTAAACTCCAGCCTTGTAAAAGTTAAGTCTGCGTCTCCGACAGGGATCGACTGATCGATCGCGAAACGAAGACGACTCCCCTCAGTCGGAAAACTCGGTTCATCAATGGTACTAAATAACGTTGACACCCCTAATAACAGCATGGTGTCATTGCCATCATCGTCAAGGGTTAAAGGATTTCCCCGTTCATCAAACGGTTGCAAGTCAGAGGAAAAAATCTCATCGCGCACGGCAATCCGTTGATAGTTGATGCCAAAGGCGGTACGCCATTGGGGGGTGAAGTTTCTAACATATTCCAAGCCGACACCGACGCGATCGACCCAGGGAACATTCCCATTGGGTAAATCAACCGCAGTTTCTCCATTTTCAAAAGACGGGGAGCGCGATCGCTGGTTAAAGAGATTAACCTGCCAATAATCATCAGAATTGCCCAAATTTACATAAATCAAATCGAAATTGATTAACTTTCCTGTCAGATCGGGCTTAAACTCAAGCCGTGCGATTTCATCATCAGAGGGTTTAAATCCCAAGTAGGTATCAACCGCTAAGTTACCGAGGGTGTCGCGTCCCCTCAAAGCTGCTCGACGACGATTGGCGGAACGGACAGTAGTCGGCTCTTGCGTTAAACTGCCAAACCCAAACAACAGGTTTCCTGTTGCTTCTCCTAAAGGAACTTTTAAGTCACCCGTCTGCCCAATCATTAAACGATCTCTCTCATGGTTATCAACAGAGTCAATGGGCATCAGGGGCGAATTCTCATCAATGAAGAAAAAAGAATAGCGCTGTAAATCTTTCGCCTGAGTTGAGTAATCCATTGCTAGTGATGATAGTTTGACGGGGGAAACTGCTTCCGACTCAGCAAAACTAGGCTGGATGCGAACTAAATTCGAGATTCCAACCAGCAAAATCATGAGAATTTTTCTTCCCAAAACGTTGCCTAAGCAATCAATCATTCCGTGAGTTAAATATGGCAAATTATAGCTAGAAATAATAAGAAACCTTGGTTTTTGCTTAATAACTTACTTAATCTGTCATGATTATCGTCTTCTATGGGATTTAATTGCACATCCTCCTCAATGGATGAGAAAAGGAGGAGTTTATGGTAGTAAGGTGGGCAATGCCCACCCTACAACTATCTCCCCTGTTTTTCCTACTTTTGAGAGGATTTCTGGTTCAGTCAAACCTTGTATATTAAGCCATAAATATTGATGCCAAGTTGAAACTGATCTTGCTGTAGAAGATAGCAACGAATCAGTTTTCTGGAGAATAGTCCATGCAGAGATGGCAGCAATTGGGATTCATCGTGATCCTGACGATATTACTGCAAGTTAATCTCGCTGTAATCGTACCAGCAGGGATACCTTCGGTTTGGTCTTTGACCTACGCGCAATCAGAATCTAATACCAATTCTCAATCTTCCCCAAGTGAAACGGGTCAATTTCCAGTTACTTTAGGAGACAAAACCTTATTTACGATTCGGACTGATCTCCCGAGGATGCAAGCATCACAACGGGCGCGTCTTGCTAGCGAAGAGATTCAAAGAATTGCGCGCGATCGCGATATTCCGCTCAACAGCATTGTTGCTCGTCCGGTTCAGGAAGAAGAAGTTTATCTAATTTCCCAGATTCGCAATAACGAGGAATCCCAAATTATTGTTTTAGTCAACAAAAACGATGCTGCCATTGCTCAACGTCCTGTGTCAGATCTAACAAACGAGTGGCTAGAGGCAATTCAAGACGGAATTGGTGAATATCGCCAACAATATAGCTTAAGAAGAAGGATTACTGGTGTTATCGCTCTTGCCATTGCTACCGTAGCTCTCATTATCTTATTACGGGTGACTCAGCGTCTGTTGAAAACGATTCAACATTCGATCGATACTTGGCGAGAAACAAGAGTATATCCGATTCGATTCCGAGGCTTAGTTATTGTCAGTGTTAATGAACAAGTTTTATTTGCGCACTCCCTAATCTCGCT
>JAVLCL010000278.1:0-2491 GCA_031580825.1 Halothece sp. Uz-M2-17 | reverse complement strand
GGGTGCTACTAGGTATTTACTGGGTCGGCTATTTTATCCTGATTACCTTCTTTTTTCCGAGAACAGAGAATTTTGGCAGAAGGATGTTGCAGTTGTTTCAAACTCCCTTCATTTCAATCTGGGAATCAGCAATTAATTTTCTGCCGAACTTGTTTGTGATTTTACTCGTCATTATTTTGGCTCGGTTTGTTTTTAAAACCAATAAGCTCATTTTTGATTCTCTTGCAACGGGTCGTGTCAGATGGCCCGGCTTTTATCAAGACTGGGCGCGACCTACCCAAAAGTTAGTGTTTGTTTTGATTTGGTTAGTCACTCTTGCGATTATCTTGCCCTATTTGCCAATCTTTGAATCTCCAGCGATTCAGGGGTTAGGGCTGTTAGCGGGTGCGTTATTGACCTTAGGAGGGGCTGGTACTATTTCTAATATCATTGCGGGTTACGTCATTATTTTTTCACGAGCGTTTCAAGTGGGGGATCTGATTGCATTTGAGAATTATCAGGGCTTTGTCCACAAAAAATCAATTTTAGCGACGCAAATCCGAACCTTTGATGATGAAATTTTAACGATTCCCAGCGATACGTTGCAATCCAAGACGATTATGAACTACTCGGCAGCAGTTCATGAACTCAAGCTATCTCTAGCCATGCGAACGACGATCACCCTCGGTTATGATGTGCCTTGGCGACAAGTTCATGCTGTGTTGGTGGAAGCAGCTTTAGCAACGCCATCTGTTTTAGCAGACCCCGCTCCTTTTGTCTTGCAAACCAGCTTAGATGACTTTTATGTCACGTATCAACTGAAGATTTTTTTGAACGAACCTGAGCAGATTGAACAAATCTACTCGAATTTACTACAAAATGTGCAAGATTACTGTAATGCTGCGGGGATTGAAATTATGTCGCCTCACTATGCAGCGGTTCGAGATGGTAACCAGAATACCATTCCAGCTAGTTATTTGCCGAAAAATTACACTCGACCCAGATTTCAAATCGAGTTACCTAAGTCATCTGACCAGTCAACGGATGAATCAACAAAGCAACAGTGACGGTCAGCGAAAAGTTATCAAATTTTTTAAACATAACTTGTAATTCAGTGATAATACTGTCATATTTGAAATGTATGTAATTAATTTCAGTGTTTATAGGCTTATTTTGTGACTTTTGCAAAATAAAATTGGGTTATTTATATGCAATTACGATTCATTGGTGACATCAAATCGGTAAATGTTTGCTACAAATAATTCTCCTAACATCTCTTTGGAAGGTGGGAGCGGTAGAAAGCAGACTTTTTTCAATTTTAGATGACAATAGACATCATAGTTGAATGATGAATGATATTAGCTGGAATGATACAACTGGGATGATTTCAACCAAAATGAATCCCCCTTTTTTAAGACAGGATTTATTGGCAAGAGAACGCTTAAAGATTCTTTTAGATGGAGGAATGCAAGGTTCATTACTTTTAGTTTCAGCAGCAGCAGGATATAGTAAAAGTATATCGGTTGCTCAATGGCTCAATTCTCGCAAAGAGACAAGCAGTTGGTTATCTTTGGATCAAAAAGATAATAATCCGATCATCTTTCTAGAATATTTTATCGCAGCCATAGAACAATTATTTCCTGAAGCCTGTTCAGGAACGAAGGAACAGTTAAAGGCAAATGGTTTTTCATCATTGCCAATTTTGACGAACTCTTTGCTCAACGAAATTAATCAAATTGAATTATCTTTTATTTTAGTTCTGGATAACTATCATTGCATTCATCATCCAGAAATCCATAACTTTATTAGTCTGATTCTGAAATATCCGCCATCCGCTTTACACTTAGTTATCATAACGCGAAAAGATCCTGCTTTGCCTCTCTCTACTCTGCGAGCACAAGGTCAACTCACTGAATTACGAGCGAAAGAACTGGCGTTTACTCTGTTAGAAACTGAGTATTTTCTTTACCAGCATCAGTTTCTAGAAGGTCAAATTAATCGACAGGCTTTATTAAATTTACAGAATAAACTTGAGGGATGGGCAGTTGGTTTACGTTTGATTTCTCTAATTTTGTCTCAGCAAGCAGATCCGAATAATTTTCTGTTTCATTTGCCAGAAGATATCGCTTCCATTGAGGAATATTTGCGGGAAGAAGTGCTTGCTGTACAACCCCTAAGCGTAAAAAAATGGCTGACACAATCTTCAATGTTTAACTGCTTTTGCTTTCCTTTAGTAGAAGCAGTTTTTTTATCAGATGGAACGTTTCAGGAAAGTGACTTTCTAGACATGATGAATCATGGGAATCTGTTAGTCACTCCTTTAGATGAAGCTGGAAAATGGTATCGCTATCATCCCTTATTGCGGAAGGTATTACTGAAACAGCTACAAGAGCAATATCGCCCTCAAGATATTACTGCATGGCATCTACAAGCCAGTCAGTGGTTTGAGTCTGAGGATTTAATTGATGACGCGATCGCGCACGCTTTAGCTGCGAATAACGTAATCCGTGCA
>JAVLCL010000277.1:0-4817 GCA_031580825.1 Halothece sp. Uz-M2-17 | reverse complement strand
TTGGGAAATTGACCCATAACTCATTGCGCCTGTTTTGAACCGCTTCATAATCGCTTCCATGGGTTCAACTTCTTCTAGGGGAATTGGGTCACGGGCTTTATAGTCCAGTAATCCGCGCAGGGTAAACCGTTGCTGATTCTGTTCGTTCACCAGTTGCGCGTATTTTTTATACAGTTCATAATCCCCAGTTTGTACCGCTTGTTGTAGCGTGTGGATGGTTTCGGGATTAAATAAATGGGCTTCTCCATCTTTGCGCCATTGGTATTCCCCACCCGCATCAAGGGTATGTCCGTTGACTTCTCGTTCGGGAAAGGCGTGAGAATGGCGTAAAATGGCTTCTTGCGCGATCGCGCTCAAGTCTGCCCCACCAATGCGAGAGGGCGTTCCTTTAAAGTAACGATCAATAACGGTTTCATTGAGTCCAATGGCTTCAAAAATCTGCGCCCCGCGATAACTTTGCAGCGTGGAAATCCCAATCTTAGAAGCGATCTTGATTGTCCCTTTCGTTACCGCTTTCATGTAGTTCTTACAAGCAGTCTTATAATCCACACCCGTGAGTGTCCCTTGAGCAATCATATCCTCTAAGGTCTCAAACGCCAGATAGGGATTAATCGCCCCGCAACCATAGCCGAGTAACACTGCATAATGATGGACTTCTCTCGGTTCTCCTGATTCTAAAACAATGCCGATGCGGGTGCGGGTGCCTTGTCGAATCAGGTGGTGATGTAAGCCAGACACCGCTAAGAGGGCGGGAATGGGCGCTTTATTTTTATCGAAATCGCGGTCGCTGAGAATAATAATGCTCGTGCCTTGGGAAATCGCGTGATCGACTTGCTGACAAATCTCTTCAATGGCTGATTCTAAGCCAGTAACACCGGTTTTCGGATCGAATAAAATTGGCAAAGTTAGAGAGTGAAAGTCCCCCTCCAACTGTTTGAGTTTGGCAAGTTCGGTATTTGTGATAATCGGCGTTTTTAACTGGATCAGATGACAACTTTCTGGCTTGGGATCAAATAAGTTGCCTTCTGCACCAATGGTGGTTACAGGAGAGGTGACAATTTCTTCCCGAATCGAATCAATGGGGGGATTCGTCACCTGTGCAAATAATTGTTGGAAATAGTCATAAAGGAGCTTGGGACGCTCAGAAAGCACTGCCAACGGGGTATCTGCCCCCATGGAACCAATTGCCTCCACTCCATTCTCAGCCATCGGCTTGATTAACATCCGCAGTTCTTCAAAGGTATAGCCGAAGCTAGTTTGTTTCTGGATAGTTGTTCTTTGTCCTTTGTTATCCAATGACGAATGACCCATGACGAATGACCCCTTTGGTTCCGGTAAAGATTCTAAGGGGACTAAATGCTGATCTAACCACTCCTGATAGGGCTGTTCTTCCACAATGGCTTGTTTAATTTCCTCATCGGCGACGATGCGTCCTTCTTCCATATTGACGAGGAACATCCGACCCGGTTCTAAACGCCCTTTTAACGCCACCTTTTCTGGTGGAACCGGCAAAACGCCCGCTTCCGATGCCATAATCACAAAGTTATCTTTGGTCACGTAGTAGCGAGAGGGACGTAAGCCATTACGATCGAGCACGGCTCCCACCATTGTCCCATCAGTAAAAGTAGTAGAAGCCGGACCATCCCACGGTTCCATTAAACAGGAATGATATTCATAAAACGCCCGTTTCTCGGCGCTGATCGAGTCATCAGTAGTCCACGGTTCTGGGATCATCATCATCATCGCATGAGGCAGCGATCGACCCGCTAAAACCAATAATTCTAAGGCGTTATCAAAAATACTGGAGTCACTGCCTTCAATATCAATTAAATCATGGAGTTTTTTGAGGTCATCCCCAAACCGTTCCGATTGAAAGAGTGATTCGCGGGCGTGCATCCAGTTCACATTCCCGATAATGGTATTAATTTCCCCGTTATGAGCAATGTAGCGATAGGGGTGGGAGCGTTCCCAACTGGGGAAGGTATTGGTACTAAAGCGAGAATGAACTAACGCCAAAGCACTTTTCAAATCGCGATCATGGAGTTCAGGATAATAGTCTCCTAACTGCGCTGGCATCAGCATCCCTTTATAAACCATGGTGCGACAAGACAGACTCGCCGCATACCAAAAGGAATCCCCCATTTCTCGACGAATGGCTTGAAACGCCCGCTTGCGAATGATGAATAACTTACATTCAAAGGCGGGTTCGTCTAAACCGGTCTCCCGTTGAATAAAGACTTGCTGCATAAAGGGTTCACTCGCCTGAGCGGTTTCCCCTAAAGATGAATCATCCGTTAGTACATCCCGCCACCCTAAAACGGTTTGTCCTTCCTCAGCGACAATGCGTTCAAAGATCCGTCTTCCTTGCTCTCGAATTGCTGGCTCACGAGAGGCATAAATCATGCCCACACCATATTGTCCCGCATCTGGTAAAGCAATTTCATTTTGACGAGTAACTTTTTGTAGAAACTGATGGGGAATTTGCATTAAAATTCCTGCTCCATCACCGGTATTAGTTTCTGCGCCACAAGCACCGCGATGTTCCAGATTTTTTAACATGGTCAAAGCCTGTTCCACAATTTCATGGGATTTTTGACCATTCATGTGGACAATAAAGCCAACACCACAAGCATCATGCTCGAAGCGGGGGTCATATAGACCCTGTTTAAGTGGCAGTTGATGATGATTCATTTTTATCGCAAATTTTCCTTGGGAAAACAGACACTCTTCTGATTAAGACGTTCGATCAAACGTCTTGATATAACTTTCGGAATTGTTCTTGACCCAAGATGAGAGAGAGATTTTCAATTCTCATGATGGGAAGCAATAACAACAATTAGTGATTAATTTTTGAAACCGACTCAAAAGTGCTATGAATAATAATTCAATTTTATAGAGCGTGTGTACAGATTCTAATTATTTAATTAAATGTTCAGAATTAAATGACAAAACTTAGCTTAAATTTTGATTAATTTGGAAATTTTGTAACAAGAATGACTAAAATAGGAATTGTCTGGCAGGGAAAGCCCCTTTTTAACTTTTGTCTTCTCAGCGATTCAGAAAAGGCTCTACCTTCTCACGATTATTTCTGATTAATCAATCTTGCTCCAGTTAGAATTTTGCTCTCACGACAAATTCATAATCTCCACCGGGTTCCAGTTGATAATCACATCGTTCTAAAAACCGTTCTAAGGGTTCACGAATTAAAGCCCGACCGAGAGAAGGCTGAACAATTAAACGACTTTGTCGAAATTGCCACTGAAATGACCATTCATAACTGCCTGCACTGACTTCCCCTTCAATTTGTCCTTCCCATAATGATTGGCGGAGAATACGGACATAAGCCGTTGTTTTCGGTACACTCACCACTGACTCCCTACATCAATGACCAACGGTCATCCGCAGGCTCCGTCATCTCACGGCGGAGTACGGATGACTCTCTCTGAGTCACGATAGCAAATCTCCACAAAGGAGTGGGTTATTTGTTATTGATCAATTAGAAGTGTATTGATATTGAGGTCGTCTGTGACTAAATCTGATTCTGAGCCGATTAATCACGCAAAAGAGCAAAATGATGAGTTAGACGAAGTAATTTTTAGCTTTGAAGAAATTACTGCGGAAATTAACTATAAACAAGCTCAAGATTCGCTGCGCAGTCTTGTTCAGCATATTGATCTCACGGCGGAAGAACAATCAGGGCTAGAATCAGAAATTAACTATCTCACGGCAATGTTGGATAAACTCGAACAGTCTGTTGTCCAAATTGCTGCCTTTGGGATGGTGGGACGCGGGAAGTCTTCTGTTTTAAATGCACTACTGGGGGAAAATGTCTTTCAAACGGGTCCCTTGCATGGCGTTACTCGAACCATCGGAAGTGCCAATTGGGAATTAACAGAAGAAAGTTTAGGGAATAGCGATCAGGATATCTTACGGGTTTCGTTACCGAGTAGTCAACAAGCAAGTATTCAATTGGTGGATACCCCAGGCATTGATGAAGTAGATGGGGAAACTCGGGAGTTAATGGCGCATCAAATTGCTAAACAAGCCGATTTAATTTTATTCATCATTTCGGGAGATATTACTAAAGTTGAATATAACGCTCTGTCGCGGTTGCGAGAGGTGGGGAAGCCAATGCTGTTGGTGTTTAACAAGATTGATCAGTATCCCGAAGCCGATCGCGCTGCCATTTACGATACCATTTGCAGCGATCGCGTGAAAGAACTCCTCACGCCCGAAGAAGTGGTCATGGTTGCAGCGTCTCCGTTAGAAAGACGAGGAATGCGCCAAGCCGATGGTTCAATAAACGTTAAAACTCAGCCAGGAAAACCACAAGTGCAGGAGTTGAAACGGAAAATTTTAGAGATTCTTCATCACGAAGGGAAGTCTCTGGTCGCCCTTAATACGATGCTATATGCAGATGAAGTCAATGAACAGATTTTAAATCGTAAGTTGGAAATTCGCGCCGAAGCAGCAGAAGAATTAATCTGGAAAGCAGTGATGACGAAAGCGGTTGCAGTGGCACTAAATCCGGTGACGGTTTTAGATTTGTTTACCGGTGCGGTGGTAGATGTGGCGATGATTTTAGCTCTCTCTCGATTATATGGGATTCCCATGACCCAATCCGCAGCGATCGCGCTTCTGCAAAAGATTGCGATTAGTATGGGCGGAATTAGTGCTAGTGAAGTCTTAACTACATTAGGCTTAAGTTCTCTCAAAGGATTATTAGGAATCTCTACGTCTGTCACCGGTGGTGCATCATTGATTCCCTATGTTTCCGTTGCCATTACCCAAGCCGGAGTGGCGGGGGTTTCCTCTTA
>JAVLCL010000276.1:0-4821 GCA_031580825.1 Halothece sp. Uz-M2-17 | reverse complement strand
GTTGTCATCTCATTGGGGTTAAACCCAAAGATATCATACACTTCACTCATATCTGCATCAAAAGATTTGCCACTGACCAAAACATTGGCAAAAATTAAGCGGTCTGAGGCATTCCGTGTCCATTCAAAAAAGCGCATTGCTCGGGCAAGAAACTGTAATAACCCCATGGGAAGCCGAGAAATTTTAGCAGTTTTACCGGAAAGATTTTCACAAAGATTAATAATTTCCTCAGCTGTCCACGCCCGAGATCCAGCCAGGGGAAAGGTTTGTTTTGCCGTTTCTGGGACTTCCACCGCTCGGACTGCAAACTTAGCTATATCTAAGGTATCCATATATGCAATGGGGGTGCTTTCCCCGGTTACCCAGACCGCTTGGTTATCGAGGATGGGAATGGCGTATTGCGGGATGAGACCCTGCATAAAGCCACAAGGGCGGAGAATGGTGTAGTCGAGGTTGGTTTCTGCTAAAAACTGTTCTGTGCAGTGTTTAATATTCATTAAGGGCACATCAGGATAGTTTTCAGCATTGAGAATGGAGAAAAAGACATAGCGTTTTACGCCCGCAGCTTGTACCGCTTGAATCAAAGCAACTTTACCGTCCCAATCCACTTCTTTAATACTGAGAGAGTCAGTCGGACGTGCCGTGGCTGCATCAATGACCGCATCAACTCCTTCTAAGGTGCGGGGTAAGGTTTCTGGTTGACAGAGGTCGCCTTTAACGAGGTTCGCCCCCCATTCTTTAAGAAATGTTGCTTTTCTGGGATTTCTCACAAGGCATTTCACCTGATGACCTTCATCAAGTGCTCGTCGCACCACTTGTCTTCCAAGTGTGCCTGTTGCCCCAGCGATCAATATATTCATTTATAAATATGAGAGTATCTTAAACTTTCTATAAGATTCTATCAAACTCTGTTACTTTCTGTACTAAGATATTCGTTATTTGTCAAAAAGATGACATTGGGCGCGATCGCGCAGGAGATGATCACATAAAACTAGAGCCACCATTGCTTCCACCATGGGAACCGCACGGGGTAAGACACAAGGATCATGCCGTCCTCTTGCAGACAGTTCTGTGGCTTCTCCGCTACTGGTAACGGTTTCTTGCGCTTGACCAATGGTTGAGGTGGGCTTAAACGCAGCACGAAGAATAATATTTTCCCCGTTACTGAGTCCCCCTTGCACCCCACCGGAATGGTTGCTACGGGTGCGGATGTTCCCGGTTTCATCGGTGTAAAAGGGATCATTGTGTTCGCTTCCTAAAAGGAGTGTTCCGGAAAAACCGGAGCCAATTTCAAAGCCTTTACTCGCAGGAAGGGACATCACTCCTTTGGCTAAATCGGCTTCTAGTTTGTCAAAAACCGGTTCTCCTAATCCTTTAGGAACATTTCTGACCACACATTCCACAACGCCTCCAATGGAATCTTTCTCCCGTCGGGTTTGGTCAATGAGATCAATCATTTGTTGGGCGCATTCTTCGTGAGGACAACGGACAATATTCCGTTCCACTTCCTCGCGGGTGACCGTATTAATCTCCACAGGAGCTTCTAAATCTTTAATCCGTTTCACATAGCCGACAATTTCCACATTGGCAAATTGACGGAGAATTTTTTGCGCGATCGCGCCGGCTGCCACTCGTCCAATGGTTTCTCGCGCTGATGAGCGTCCTCCGCCTTGCCAGTTACGAAAGCCATATTTGGCATCATAAGTGGCATCTGCATGAGAGGGGCGATAAGTCGTAGCCATTTCGCTGTAATCTTGAGGGCGGGTGTCTTTATTGGGCACTAAGATCGCGATCGGCGTTCCCGTCGTTTTCCCTTGAAAAACCCCCGAAAGGATCTGACAAGTATCGGTTTCTTTACGAGGGGTGGTAATTTTACTTTGTCCTGGTCGTCGGCGGTCTAACTCCACTTGGATCTCTTCAGCAGAAATGGGAAGTTGTGGGGGACAACCATCAATGATCACTCCCACACCCCCACCATGTGATTCACCAAAGGTACTGATCCGAAAAAGTTGTCCGAAGATGCTACCCATAGCGTTTGATTTGCAGTTATTGTGAATAAAGGGAATAGAACGACTATTTTATCAAGTTTTACTCATGAGTCGCGATCATGAAATTCCACCACATCCTCTTTAATCACCACATCGTAACGACTAAAAAAGTTTTGTCCTAATAACCCCATGGATAACGCTGGAGAAATGACAACAACGACATTTTTTGCGGTTGCACCCCCAGCAGTAATTGACTCCACTCGTCCAGCAGGAAATTCAACTTGTCGATCACTGGGCGTATTAGCCAAAAAAGTTCCTTCTTGTTTCACTCCTAACTGTTGCGCTACTTCAGGAGATAAAAGGGTTGCACTTGCGCCAGTATCAACCATCATCTCAACCGTTTCCTGATTATTAAATCTGACATCAATAATCGGGATTCCCCCTTGGCGACGTTTAATCGGTGCGCGAAAGATGCCCGGTGTTTTAGTTACAGTGCTATTTCCACAGAGTCCAGTGAGATCAACAGGGTTACCATTGCTATCAACCATATAACAACCTTGATGTTCTTGGGCATAGCCGTTATACGGAAAAATTGACAGTCCCAGACAAAATGCGATCACGGTTAAGGGTCGCTTCATACTTCGTTTCCAAATTTCAGTTGATATTTGTTCTAATATAGCGATTCCAACATCAATTTTTGGGCGTTCAAGTTTACAGAAGTCGCCGTAAAGCCCAGGGCAATTAGGCGTGGGATATAAGGTCCAGAGCGAAGGTGAGGATTCGTTGAAGGCTACTCTTCGAGAAGTCGCTTCGCGCCTACAATAGCCTGAAAACGAACAAACTCTACAAGTTTGTGCTATAATCTATTAAATTACGCCAACACCTTCAGCGTTAAATGATAGTTTTTGAGTTCAAAGTAAAAGGAAAGAAAACTCAATATCAGGCCATTGATGAAGCGATTCGTACCGGTCAATTTGTACAAAACAAATGCCTTCGTTATTGGATGGACAATGAGAATATAAACCGCAAATTATTGTATCAGCATAATACTCAATTGCGAAAAAAATTTCCTTTTGTTAAAGAACTTAATTCTACAGCTTGTCAAGCATCTGTTGAACGGTGTTGGTCTTCGATTGCTCGTTTCTATGACAACTGTCAGAAACAAGTAGTTGGCAAAAAGGGGTATCCTAAATTTAAGAAAAACTCCCGCTCTCTTGAATACAAGCAATCAGGATGGAAACTCTTAGATCCAAAACACATTAAGTTCACTGACCAAAAAGGAATTGGGAGGTTAAAACTTATTGGCACTTGGGATTTAGGTTTTTATTCAGAAGACCAAATTAAACGGGTCAGATTGGTTCGCAGGGCAGATGGATACTATTGCCAGTTTTGTATAGCAATCGAAGTCAAAGAAACTCTGTCACCTACACATAATACAATTGGATTAGATGTGGGACTTAAAGAATTTTATGCCGATTCCAAAGGAAACACTGAGTCTAATCCAAAGTATTATCGTCAATCAGAACCAAAACTAAAAAAGAATCAACGCAGAGTTTCTCGAAAGAAAAAAGGCTCATCTAACCGTAAAAAAGCAATTAATAAGTTAGGACGAACTCATCTCAAAATAAGTAGGCAGCGAAAAGAGTTTGCGAAGAGACTTGCGCTCCGTGTTATACAATCTAACGATCTTGTAGCCTATGAAGATTTGAGAATTAAAAATCTAGTTAGAAATAACTGTTTGTCCAAGTCTATTAATGATGCAGGTTGGTATGAATTTAGAAAGTGGTTGGAATATTTTGGTACTAAATATGGAAGGATAACCATTGCTGTTGCCCCCAATTATACGTCTCAAAATTGTTCTAATTGTGGTGTTATTGTTAAAAAATCTCTATCCCAAAGAACGCATATTTGCAAATGCGGTTGTCAATTGGATAGAGATCACAACGCAGCCCTAAATATTCTAAATAAAGCCTTAAGTACGTCAGGGCATGGCGGAACTTGGATCATTGATCCGAACGCTTCTGGAGATTTGTGAGGGGCTGTGTGCGGAATTCATTTCCGTCCTCACTAAAGCTCCGGCTTGAAAGCCCCGTCCTCTACTGAAGTTGGAGAAATCCTGCTTCAGGAAGACAGATCGCTGAAAGAAGAATCCCACGGCTTTAGCGTAGCGTAGCCGTGCGGAGTGTCAACCTAGCTGGAACTGTTAACCCGAGATTTTGTAGCATAATCGAATCAGACTGATCAGATAAAGGACATTAACATGGAAATCGGCGTTCCCAAAGAAACCAAAGACCAAGAATATCGTGTGGGATTAAGCCCCAGTAGTGTTCGCAGTTTATGTGAAAGAAAGCACGAAGTTTTTGTGGAAACCCAAGCTGGCGTGGGAGCAGGGTTTACTGATGAAGACTATCAAGCTGCGGGTGCAACCGTTGTTCCTGATGCAAAATCGGCTTGGAATCGGGAACTGGTTGTTAAGGTCAAAGAACCGCTCCCTGAAGAATACACTTATTTACAAAAAAATCAAGTTTTATTTACTTATCTTCACTTGGCTGCCGATCGCGCTTTGACAGAGGCTCTCATTGATTCTGGCATCAGCGCGATCGCCTATGAAACCGTAGAACTAGAGAATGGGAAACTCCCTCTGCTTAATCCCATGAGTATTATTGCAGGGCGTTTATCAGTGCAATTTGGGGCACGTTACCTAGAAAAGCAACAGGGCGGACGTGGAGTTTTACTCGGTGGTTTTCCAGGGGTTCGTTCAGGACGAGTGGTGATCCTCGGCGGTGGTGTCGTTGGCACAGAAGCAGCACGAATGACGGTCGGCATTGGGGCA
>JAVLCL010000275.1:0-4828 GCA_031580825.1 Halothece sp. Uz-M2-17 | reverse complement strand
GAAGTTAATTTGATTACCAGTGGGAACTCGTTGTAAGTTTTCTTGGGCAAAGAGTTCGGGCGGTTCCCAATTAAAAAGGGATGCTAAGACTTTCGGTAAGGAAAAAGGTAAGACGACAACCGACTTACTGCGTTGAGAAAAATGGGCAAGGTCTGCTTTGCGTTCGTAGGCTTGCTGAAAATTACCCTTGAGAAACGGTAATTCGGGTAGAGACATCCAAGAGGCGGTTGCAGCAGGGAGAGTGGTCAATACTTCCGGTAAGGAGGCAAGAAAATTGCTACGATTCATCCCATAATTAGCAAGGTTACTAAAATTAATTTGACTGGGATCAAGATTGGCTTTTGCCATCAGCAACTGTTTCCCTGCGTTAACAGCAATCCAGCGCGATCCCTTCCGAACACGCCATTCAAAGTGTAAGTGAGGTCCGGTTGATAAACCGGTGCTACCGACTCGACCAATGATCGTTCCTTGTTCGACCCATTGTCCGGGTTTAACGTGAATTTGAGAGAGGTGAGCATAACGAGATTCGTTTTTATCGTTATGGCGTAAACCAACGATTAATCCGTAACCACTGGTATAGTCTGCTAAAACCACTCGTCCTGATTTCGTCGCAACGACAGGTGTTCCTTCTGGGGCTGTAAAATCAGTTCCGGTATGAAACCGACGATTTCCATGAATGGGATGAATGCGCCACCCATAGTTAGAACTTACTGGCATCGCTTGCGCCAAAGGAAACATTAAGGCTGAGTCACCGTTGCCGGGCAGTTTGAGTTCTGGTAAGTCTTCCGGAGGTGTGTAGGTGGTTCTAACTTCATTTTGTTCTTGCGGTGAGGGCTGTTGAAAGTTTTTCGGTAATGCTGGCAGTTTTTCCACATCAACCGCAGCTTGTTGAGAGTCAGTTTGTTCTTGGGAAACGTTACAACTGCCACTGACGAGTTTTCCATTTTCAACTACTGTTGTACAGTTTTCAGCGCGATCGCTTACTTCGACCCGAGGCGTGGGTAAGCTATTTTCCCCAGTTGATGGATACCCATTAAAATCAACATAGTCTTGAGTCTCTGTAGTGGTGCTCGTTTCTGTTTTTTGCCACACCGGAACCTTTGACTCTTCTTGTGGCGAATGATTCGGAGAGTTGACTTGTCTCTGCTCTAAATTAACCGTTGGTTGTGAGGGCGGGGAAGATTCAGCAACCTCCGGGGAAGCCGGTTGAGAGGGTGAAGTTTTGGGAACTGCTTCTGGAGTGGATTGAGAAGGCGAGTTGACCAGTGGTTGAATCGGTTTTAGTTTTTGTTGCGGTTGTGATTCCGATTTCGGCTCTGGCTTCGATGCAGTTGAGGTTTCCGCTTTCGGTTCGTTGACTCGTAGCGGAGAAACCGATTCATAGTCGGGGAGGGCTGGCTTTTGGGGAGCAGTTTCTGAAGCCTGTATCGGCTCTAAAGGTGAGGCGGATTGCGCTTGATTCAAGCTAGGCAATGGTTCTACTGATGAAGAAGATTGTGCCATGACTGCTCCACCACTGAATAGGGTGAGGGGCAGTAAATATCCTAAACCTTGTAGCAGTAACAAATAAGATTGTCCTTTAGGAGGAGAGAGGGGGGCAGTCTGGGAAAGAAGTTGCTGAGTCATCTTAACGATTTCAGGCGCGATCGCGCTGCTGATTCTATGAATAGCCTATGGCTATTTTACCAGCGCGATCGAGAAAAGTTTATGAAGAGAATCAACACGCCTGAGCATTATTCACAACTCTTGCCCGTTGAAATAAATACCCAGTTCCTCGTTCAGTAATAATCAATTCTGGATTTTTGGGATCAGCTTCGATTTTACCGCGTAACCGCGACACATGAACATCCACCACTCTTAAATCACCATGACGCTGTGGTGCATATCCCCAAATCCGCTTCAGAATTTCCGTGCGGGAAATAGACTCGCCCGAATGAGTGGCAAGTAACTCTAACAAGTTATACTCACGACCGGTTAAGCGAACCAACTCGTTGCCCATATATACTCGTCGTTTATTAGTATCAATCTGTAATTGTCCCACTTGCATCACTCCAGATGCAGGAATCATCGCATCACTATTTTTCTTCAACCGTCGTAACACTGTATGAATTCTTGCTTCTAGTTCTTTCGGAGAAAAGGGCTTCACTAAATAGTCATCTGCACCAATTTGTAACCCTGTAATGCGATCCGCAACATCACCCAAAGCCGTGAGCATAATAATCGGAACATTCGACTCTTTTCGTAACTCTTTGCACGTGAAGTAGCCATCACCATTGGGCATCATGACATCTAAAACGACTAAGTCAGGCTGTTCCGCAGCAAATACTTTTAACGCCTGTTCTCCATCCGCAGCAATCACAACTTCATAGCCCACCATTGACA
This sequence comes from Halothece sp. Uz-M2-17, assembly GCA_031580825.1. GTDB lineage: Bacteria > Cyanobacteriota > Cyanobacteriia > Cyanobacteriales > Rubidibacteraceae > Halothece. Next base: position 2,446 of record JAVLCL010000275.1, on the reverse strand, counting down.
GACGGGTTTGTAGAATTCGACGAACCGCTGCTTCATCATCGACCACAAGAATTTTTTCCGTATGGTTTGACACGCTTAATACTCCTTGCGAAAGTGCTTAAAATTCGACTGCAATGTGTCTATTTTGATTAGGATTTTTGACACCAGTTTTTGCTTATTTGCCAATTCATTTGTTGATTACTCAAGGGAATTTTTCGGATATTCAGTTTAGTCTTTTTGAGGAGAAAACCAACCTTTAAACTCCATTACATCCTCCCCAAACATGAGATTTAAAGTTTGTCAATGCTTTTTCAGTAAAGAATTATTAAAAGTTATCACAATGATAACATAAGTTTTCAAGATTGTCGGGAGTTAATAAAAGAAAACGATTTATACCATAAAAAAAATCTTTTGAAAAGTGTTTTGTAAACTTTATTTATTATTAAATGAGCATTTACTTTAATTTTAGTTGAGTTTCAATGCATTCAGGATATTTCGTCAATAATGATTCATCAACGACTGGTATGATGTGAATCTATACCTTAGCCCCGATCGCGCACGCTAGGACTAATGCCGAATCCATTCCTTGGCGTAAGAATTCCACCAGAAATCGAACAGGCAATTGTTGAGCGGATGCAACACACCGGACAAAGCAAGTCCGACATTGTGATTGCTGCCCTCAAAACCTACTTGGAACTTCCTTCCTGTCATCAACGGTTAACGAAAGTTGAGGAGCGTCTCGCTGAAGTAGAATCAGCACTGAAAACGCATCAAAGTGATGACTCAACCTCTGAAAGTGAATAATCAGCCTTTACTTGGATTTCTTAACATTGACAAACCCCTGAACATGACATCTCATGACTGTGTCGCGAAAGTGAGACGCTGGGCAAAAATGAAGCGGGTTGGACATGGTGGCACCTTAGATCCGGCTGCAACTGGCGTGTTACCCCTCGCCTTAGGCAAAGCCACTCGTTTATTACAATTTCTCCCCAATACAAAAGCCTACACAGCAACCATCCGCTTTGGGTGTCGTACCACCACCGATGATTTAGAAGGAGAAATGATAGAAAAAAACCCTGCACCTCACTTAACCTTAGAAGCAATCAAATTTTATTTACCGCAATTTCTAGGAACCATTAGCCAAATTCCTCCCATGTACAGTGCAATTCAAAAAGATGGCAAACGCCTTTATGATTTAGCACGACAAGGGAAAACCGTAGAAGTGCCACCGCGAGAAGTGGAAATTACTCAGATCCAAGTCTTAGCTTGGCAAGACGGAAACTTTCCAGAATTGACCCTGCACATTGCTTGCAAAAGTGGCACTTATATTCGTTCTATCGCGCGAGATCTGGGAGATCTCTTAAAGGTTGGCGGTACCCTTTCCGGTTTAAGACGCACCGAAAGCAGTGGCTTCTCCCTCGAAAAAAGTCTCTCTCTTTCCGCTATAGAAACCCAATTAGAAAATCAAACGTTTACCCCACTTGCTGCCGATTATCCTTTACAGCATCTAGACAGCATTGATCTCAGTTCAGAAGACGCAAAACGCTGGTGTCAAGGTCAACGCTTAGTTTTACCAGAAGAAAGTAGTGAAACGGGTTTTGTCCGCGTTTATGGAGAAAATGGTTTATTTTTAGGCATTGGGGAGAAAATCCCCCCCCAACACTTAAAACCGAAAACCGTTATTGCTGCTTAAAGGGTTAACGATTGTGGATTGTTTTCAATTAACTGCGCTAAATCTTGTAAGAAAGCAGCAGCATGAGCGCCGTAAATAATGCGGTGGTCACAGGTGATATTCACACTCATCTGACGACGCACCCCAAACATACCGTCATCGGTAGCAACGACTTGGGGACGCGATGCCCCAATCGCAAGGATTCCCCCTTGTCCAGGGGGTAAAATCGCATCAAAACGATCAACCCCGAACATTCCTAAGTTGGAAAGGGTAAATGTTCCTGTGCTGTATTCTTCCGGTTGCAGTTGCTTACTGCGAGAGCGTTTAACTAAATCTTTCCAGTTGCGAGAAAGGGTATAAATATCTTGTTCAGCAGCATTGCGCAAAACAGGGGTAATTAAACCACCATCTTCCATCGCCACCGCAACTGCAATATTAATCGCCGAGTTATATTGTGTCCCTTGATCGGTATAAGTCGCGTTAACCAAAGGATGTTTCTTGAGAGTATTTGCGACTGCTTTCGCTAAGAGAGCGGTCATCGTGACCCCTTTCGACTTAATGTGTTTGTAGAGTTTATCTAGTTCATCAGTCGTGATAGTGTAACCCACATGGAAGGTAGGAACTTGTACTGTTGCCGTCATATTGCGCACAACAGAACTTTGTAAGGTGGAAAACGGAACCACTTCTCCTTTCCCAGCTGGGGCTGCTTGTGGTGTTGGTTGCGGTGCAGGTTGAGAAGTTGGTTGTGGGGCTGCTTGAGGTGCTTGTGTAGTCGGTGCAGTTAGGGCTTGACCG
>JAVLCL010000274.1:0-4896 GCA_031580825.1 Halothece sp. Uz-M2-17 | reverse complement strand
CCCCAAACTGAGTTGCCACTTGTCGGGTCAATTGCACTTCACTTTCTTGCCATTGCCGAGGGCTACCATTTTGATAAACGCCAAGAATTCCCCAAAGCGTATCATCTTGGAATACGGGAACGAGAATATAAGCTCGACATTGGAAGGTTTCAAGGAGTTCCACATGGCAGGGATCAAAGCCTTCTTGATAGATATCAGGGACAACATGGTTCTGCCCTAGTGCGTAACGTCCCCCTTCATTGTCTTTGAGATAAGTGTCTTTGACTTTGGCTTCTTCTGTTCCCACTAAGCGTTTCCAACCGGAGGCGACGGATTCGGCAACAAATTCCCCGCTCCAGTCTTCATAAAACTTATACAGGGCAACCCGCTCGGCTTTTAAGATGTTCAGCATCTCTTGGGTGGTATTCTCAAAGACGGCGTTCACTTCTTGAGTGCGACGAATTCGATCCACAATTTTCGAGGTGGTTTTTTCCCGTTCGACTCCTTGGGCGAGTTGTTCGTTCTTCTGTTTCAGTTGCTCGACAAATTCCGCTTGTTGGAGGGCAACGGCGAGTTGATCACCGACTTGCACTAAGAGATCAATTTCGTTTTGTTGCCATTGTCGGGGACCATCATTTTGGTAGATTCCGAGTAAGCCCCAAATGTTATCCCCTTGGAAAATAGGAACAATGATGTAAGCACGGGCTTGATATTTTTCCAGAGATTGAATATAACAGGCGGGAAAGTTAGCTTCATAGATATCGTCAATCGCGGTGTAACGTTTGCCGTCTTTGTATTTCCCCCCTTGATTGTCTTGCAAGTAAGTATCACGGTCTGTAATATCCCCACTTGACCATTTACGGAGGGTACAACGATCATTACTGGTGCGATCACCGCTTAAAACTTCGTCATTGGTTTGTTCAATCAACAGAGAAACCCAACCGCCTGTCACTGATTCAGCAACGACTTGTCCACTCCAATCTTCGTTAAATTGATAAACCACCGCGCGATCGGCGTTAACCACTTTCCGCACGTCTTTGGTAGTGACTTGGAAGATTTGATCGAGATCTTGAGATTGGCGAATCCGAGAGATAATATTGGCTTTAGTTTTTTCTTGTTCCGCTTGTGCTGCTTCCCGTTGGGTTTGTTTTTGCAGTTCTTGGATATATTCGGCTTGATTGAGGGCAACCCCTAACGGTTCCGAAACCTCAACCAGCAAGTCTTTTTCCTCGTCTGTCCACTGACGAGGTCCGCTATTTTGATACGCAGCCATTAAGCCCCACAGTTTTTCTCCTTGGAAAATGGGAACGTTGATATAAGCGCGACATTCGTATTTTTCTAACTGGTTGAGATAGCAACGGGGAAAGCCCATTTCGTAGATGTCGTTGACGACGCTATATTTTTTCCCTTTGGCATACCCTCCTCCTTTTGTGTCTTGGAGATAGGTATCTTCGCTATCACGAGCGCGTCGTTCTCCCCCTAACATCCGTAGGCTACAGTCATTTTTTACATCCCCTGCGGGATCATCGCTATTAATAACGGGTGTCCAGCCTGTAGTGACAGCTTCGGCAACAAATCCACCACTCCAATCTTCATTAAAGCGATAAATTCCCACGCGATCGCAGCGCAGGGCGCGACGAATTTCTTGGGTGGCGGTTTCAAAAATGGTATCTAAGTCTTCAGATTGGCGAATGCGAGAGATAATGGCAACTTTCGTTTGTTCGCGATTTTTCTCTTGTTTTACCAGTTCTTGATAATCAAAACTCGCTAATTTCAAAGCAAGTTCCGTACTCATTTGATACAGAACATTAATGATATCTTCAGCCCAAGGGTCTGAACTTTGACAACTGTGCACCACCAGTAAGCCCCAGGGTTTACCGTCAATGCGTAGCGTAAGGGCGAGACTACTTTGCACTTGATAGCGATCAAGCAGTTGTTGTTGATAAGGGGTAGCGCGATCGGTGCCATTAATGACCGCGATCGCGCTTTGTAAATATTCTCTGGCTTCATCACGACCAAACATTGTCGCGGGAAGCATTTCCCCTTTTGCCGGAGTCCAACCTCGTTCCACACTTTCAGCAAGGACCTTTCCTTGTTCTTCGCCATCAAATTGATAGACAAAACACCGTTGGGCTTGGCTAATCTGCAAGGTTTCCCGACACGCTAGATTCAAAAGACTGGATAAATCTCGACACTCTTGAATTTGTTGCCCGAGTTGTAAAAGTTTTTCCCGTTGGGTCGAAGAATAAGTATTTGCCCCATTTCCGGCATTGCCGTTGCCAATACTGGGCTCACTAATCCACTGTTCAAAGTGTTGACCAATACTTTCAATCTGTTGTAACTTATTCAGGATTTCTGTCCGTTCTAACCCCCTAACTCTAGAGAGTTCTTGCTTGAGGCTTTGTAAACTATTCTGGAAGTGCTTGAGATCCGAGCTCGCATCAAAATTCTGTGCTGAATCAGGAGTGGCGGGGTTCGCTTTGATGACTTCTGGAGTGTTGGATGGAGTTTCTTCTGTGTACATTGTCCCTTAACTTTGCTTTTTATTACCGTTTTTAACTAAATGCTTTGACCAGAGCAGTCGCATCTAAAATAATACTGCTGACTCCCGTTAAATAGCCTTGTGCATACGACAAGATATGCGGAGGAAACAGCCCTTCTGGAGGTTGCAGTTTTTGCCAGTCATGTTGCTCAATTGTTTCTACTTGACGAACAGCAATCCCAATTTCCCGTTGTTCCACTTGTAGGACGATGACATTGATGCTCGTTGCTATATTTTCAATTTCCCAGAGCGCGGAAAACCCCAGTAAGTCGTTTAAGTCAACGACCCATAACATCTCGCCACGCCAGTTATGAAGTCCCAGTACACTTGAGGAAACATCAGGAACCGGTAATATATTCCCCCCTGAAACACTAAGCACTTCTTTAACCGCATTGACTGAGAGGAGGGCTGTATCTTCTACGCCTAAATGAAACCGTAAAAATCGTTGTCCCCGTTGGGGTTCCGAAAGCGTTGCCTCTGCTGTCGATAAGACAGAGGGTGTGATTTTAACCGAGTCTAACCAGTTTTTCAAATCACTTTGTTTGCCCAGCGATTCGTGGATATCAATGATCTGAAGCCAGTTGGGAACATCATCGCCTTTTTGTTGACCACAAACTCGGATTTTTTCTACGATTTTCGGATCAAGTTTGCTTGCCATTTGCCGAAGCAATTTCATCATCTGCTCTTCGTTCGGACAAACTTGTCTGCCTTCCAAGAGCACTAAAAGATGACGTTGTTTTTTTCTAACTCGTGCCGAGATTCCTTGCGGTTTCAGCTTGTAATTTAGAAAATTTTCGAGTAATTCTGGTTCTCCTTGTTTAGCAAGTGTAATGGTATCTCGTTGACGAATCGACTTAGACTGAGTCATGAAGGGCACTTCGGAGATTTCAATACAGGCAATCTAATTACCAATTTAACTTATTTAATCAGTTAAGTACAGCAGTAAACTTACCCAAATTTTTATAATAATTATTAATTTTCTATAAAAACACTTTACTTTTAGCTTCGCGCTTTCTTATACTTATAGAAAATGGACATTTTAGAATTTATTATTTATTTTTTTCGATGTTTGTTGGGATTAATTTCTGGATTAGGGCAAGTAAAAACAAAAAGTTGCTAATTCCCTATAATATAAATAACGAAAACTTGAGAGATTTAAAAATGAGAAAATCATCCTATCAAATCGATCAAGGTAGTTTATTATTGCAAAAATAATGATGGTCTTCCTCTCACGAAGAAATTAAATAATGCGATAAAATTAAAAATCCTGCTAATTGGATAAAGGAAAATCCCTCCCTCACCCAGATTAAAAAAAATAAATGATGAAGAAGATTTAAAACTGACTATCAACTCAATAGACTAATCGTTTTTTCACAACAAAAGCAAACGCAATCCAAGATCTTAATTTATTTAGCAAAAAAGGTACTATTTAAGTCATGATGTTAAACGATCAACTTAATAGACAACAGCAACGAGAAACTGTGGATAAAATATCAAAAAATAGTCATAGAATATTTTTAAACTTAGAGGAACTTCTAGAAGAAATTTTAGCTTCTAGTCAACAGCAATTTACGGGACGCTTAAGTCTTAAAACCCCGCAAGGACAACAATGGCAACTTTATTTTGGGATGGGTCGATTGCTGTGGGCGAGTGGTGGAGAGCATCCCCGCCGTCGTTGGCGCAGACAGTTGGCTCATGTTTGTGAGCAAGATAATTTAAAAGCCCATTATTCAGAAGGACATTTGCGAGAAGGGGATCACTATGAATGTTGGGATTTCCATTTATTATTCGCGTTACACAAACGAAAAATATTGACCTCAGAACAGGTTAGAAAGGTGATGTTAGGGATGATTGGTGAGATTTTGTTTGATCTCAATTGTCAGGGAATTGCTCTATGTACCAGCAAGGAAGCCTATCCTGATCAGCCCAACCACTGTGGCAAACAAGTCTTTATCCGTAACTGGAAAGCTGGGATCCGTCCCTCACAAGAAATGGTAGTTCCGCCGAGTTGGGGAGTGGAAACGCAAGCGGTTCTGGAAACAGCGCAAGCCAGTTGGATGCAGTGGCGAGAAATGGGGTTAACTCATGTTTCTCCGGATCAAGCCCCCCAACTCTTGAATTTAAAGCAATTGGCTGCTCAAACCTCAGAAAAAGTTTATCAGAATTTAGTCAAGCTATTAACTGGTGATCGGACGCTACGAGATTTATCGGTTGTGATGAAGATGGATGCACAAAAAATTGCGCGATCGCTGCAACCTTATGTTCGACAAGATTTAATCTCTTTTGAAGTCATCACTGATTTACTGTCAGCACCCTCTCCCCAAGAGAAAGCAGTTAAAAAACAGCAATTACAACGGCGTGCTGAAGATCAACAG
>JAVLCL010000273.1:1902-4897 GCA_031580825.1 Halothece sp. Uz-M2-17 | reverse complement strand
CCTGAAATCAACGGCTAATCTCTCTGAGATAATCCGCTAAATTTTACCCCTTCCTAAACAGGAGGGGGTATTTTGTTGTTTAAATTTATAGCCTCCTCATAGGTGTCGCCATGAGTTCGCCAGTAGTTACGGAGGAAATCGGGAAGAGCAACAAGAAAACAGTTATCGTTTTCTGACCATTCAATTACCATTTTGTATTTAAGGTCACTCATTTTTCTGTACAATCCAGTTCTTCTCGCACTACTCTCCGTAAAGTGTCTTCTAAGGCTTCATGGTTTTGCTGGATGTATTGGTGTAAGGCTTCATTGATTAAGGTTTGGTAGTTACCATCGCCTGCTAAATGCACTTGCTGACGGAACCATGCGATGATGTCCTCATCTAAGCGAATTGTAATCCGAGTTTTACCCGATGCTGTCGGATCAACATAATGTGTAAAAACATGAGTAGTGATATTCGTATATTACTTAAGAAGAGAAAAATAATCATTTTTCTGCTAGCATAGACAAAGGTTTATCACCTAAATTAGAAAACATTAGTTTCACTATTAGTATGAACGGAGACACTAATACATCTGATCAGTCTGAGCAACTTGCTCGAGTAAATCGAGTTTTTACGCCACATACACCAGTTGAAACTCCACAGTTTTTCGCTGGCAGAAAAAGTGAGCTCCATAGAATACAAGATACTTTAGTTGAAACTGGTTGCCACGTCATATTATATGGCAACAGAGGCGTTGGTAAAACCTCCCTAGCTAACATTATAGGAAGTGTTAACTCTGCAGAAGATTCTCCTATACAATGTTCTAAAGTGAGTTGCTACCACAATGAAAAGTTTCATCAACTGTGGCTAAATGCGTTTAAGCATATATATGTTAATACAGAGATTCCAAATAAAAGATCTATTGGATTTCCTATAGATCCCAATTTTGATGATAATAGTTTGTCTTCCTACTCTTCTATTCCCCTTTCTCAACTTATTGGTAACAAAGAATTAGAACCTTCAGATGTTTTAGATATTTTACAAGCTCTTGATCGTCAAAAAAATCTCTGTCTATTTATTTTTGATGAGTTTGATAGAGTAGATGATGCAAAAGTCAAAGATAATTTTACATTTTTATTAAAAAGTCTAAGTGATAATTCTACTACACATACAGTAATGTTAGTTGGTATTGCAGATGATATTGATGGTTTATTAGAAAATCATCAATCTCTGCAAAGATGCTTAAAGCAAGTTTTTCTAGACTGCCTTTCTAATAGTGAGCTTGAAGAGATAATAGATAATGGATTACACTATCTAGGCTTAAAAATTAACGATAGTGTTAAACAAAGAATTATATTTTTCTCTCAAGGATTTCCGCAGTTTACTCATTTACTATGTAAATACTGCGCTAAAGCAGCTATCAATCTTTTTAAAGTGGAAATAGATATAGATGATTTTAATGTAGCTGTTAATCAAGCTATTGACGATACTTTTCAAGCCATATCAGGAGCTTATCAAAAAGCAACTATGAATGATCGTGGTTCTATTTATGAGCAGGTTTTAATTGCTTCTGCTATATCTGATACAGATGCTTATTCTACTTTCACCAGTCCAGATGTTAGAAACACTCTAACTAAGTGTGGAGTACAAAACTGTAAAAATAGCTATTTGCGTTATTTAGATGCGCTAACTGAAAAAGACAGAGGTTCTATTCTTAAAAGAGTTCCATCTTCCAAAAGTCCTCGTAGATTTGAATTTAGAAATCCTTTAATCCGTGCGCATTTGAAGATGAAGGCTTATCAAATGGGTTATATTAAACAAATTTATTTTTGAATTTTGACACTTGTTAAAGCTATAGTAACTTCCGCTTACATTGCAAAAGCGGAAATTTATGGACTATCTCACCAATAAGCAAGTCAATTAAATAACAAACTCCCCCAAACATCGCACTTGAGACCGTTGAAACGCATTGCGCCAAACTTCAGCTACTACATCTTCTAAAACTTCCCCATTTGCGAGTAGCATCCGAGAAATCATACTAATTTCCCCGAATGACCAAAAGAGACCTGCTTCTAAAAGATAAGGTTCGCCGGTTGCTTCATGAACGCGAACATCAAAGAGGGAATAATCGCAACAGCCTAAGGCGATATGGGCTTTTTTTGCTGCATCTGTGAGTTTCTCGAATAATTCTGGCGTGACTTGGGCGGGACATTGGGGTTTTGCGACAGGTTTGTCGGGTTGCTTTCCGGGGGTTCCATCCGCTTGTAGGTCATACTTATCCTGAGTGGTGCGAATGGTGTGATCTTTGGGGAATAAGTATTCAATCATCGAGGGAACATATAATTCATCCCCCCGTTCAATGACTCCCACGCGCAGTTCCCGTCCGGGAATATAATCTTCGACGAGTAGGGTATCGTCATATTTAAAACCTGTCTGTAATGCTTCTGCAATTTGATCTTTGGTTTCGACCAAGGTTAACCCTAAGGAATTATCTTCGGAGTTCGCTTTGACAATAAACGGCGGTTCCATCGTCACTGTATCCCCAGAACGCACTTGTTGCGCTTTTGCAACCGAAACGCCCATGGTTTCAACAACGCTTCTGGTGTGGGCTTTATTGCTGGCTAATGCAGTACAGTGGGCGGGAGAACCAACAACGGGTAAACCGAGTAAGTCTTCAAAAAATCCCCGAAAACTGGTCATCCCCGGAAAGCAAAATAAATGAGGAACAACCACATCAACCTCGGGAAGTTGCGCGATCATTTCTTGCAGGGAAAGTTTTTGGGATAAATGATCTAGAGATGATCCCAATTGCCAAACGCCATCGGGATGTACTACTGCATAATAACTTTTTACATTGGGAGGTTGTACGACTTCTTTTGCATACAACATGGACAAGTTGTAATAAAATTCCGAAACACTTGATCCGGCTAGGTGTAAAATGCGCAATAAAGACATACAATTAATCTCCGCCTAATTTGACAATTTTGCCGATATTAAAATCAATGCGAATCCAATC
>JAVLCL010000273.1:0-1892 GCA_031580825.1 Halothece sp. Uz-M2-17 | reverse complement strand
GATCATCTTTACGGAAAATTCCATCGGTTCCTTGCGTGATTTTTTGCCACCATTTTGTTAAGTCTTCTAAGGAACGAATTTCAGTTAGTCGCCACAGTTCGTGATATAGCCAGTAAGTGGGTTTGCTATTGGGTAAAGGAGTAATGGGTTCAGAATAATGATTATTTCCTAAATAAGCAGATGCTAAATCAGGATGATCGTGGAACATCGTGATCGCAGAATGGGTGCGAGGGTTGCATTCAATAGGATAAATGTTGCCATCTGGCGTTTCGATAAAGTCAAAAGAAATTTGACCCGTTAGCCTTAATTCCCCGACAAACTGTTTCACCCAAGCGAAAATTTTGGAGTGATCGACTTGTTTGTAATTCACTTGAAAGGGAGAGGATTCAGAACAACAATGAACTTGGATTTTGCCATCGCGAACAGTGCTATGGGTGCAAAATTCTTTTCCGCGAATAAACTCTTGCATCACCCAAGGATTATCTTTTGAAATAGGTAGGGTTTTGATATAGCTTTCCATTCCTTGAAAGGGAAGTTTAGTTAAATCTAAACGGCGAACGGAATCATAGTTAATACTTTTAATAATGTAGCGACTACCATCGGTTTCAAAGTCAAAGTCTAAAACTTGTTGTGGAGAGGTAAACTTAAAAACTTTGGGTGCAGACAATTCTAGTGTTTGCGCTTGTTTGCAAAATTCATATTTATTATCCAGCATTGCGGTAATGTCTGGATCAAAATGAATGACTTCACAACCGGCTTTTGTGAGTAATGGTTTTGCGGTGGAATCATAGTAACTAGAAACGGGACTGCAAACGGGAATAAAAACATCAATTTGTTCTTTTTTTACAATATCTAGTAGTCCTTGACGATAGCCTTCTGGATCTTTTTCCGGTGCGGGAACGGTGTAAAAACCGCTGACGGCTTGGGAAAAGCGATGACCTGATAGCCAGTAGTGATGAGTTTCAACTAAAAAAACGGTGTGTCCAGCTTGATAAAACGATCGCGCTAATTGTAGCGATTTTGTCATTTTGCCACCGGTAATTAGGATACGCTTAGGATGATTAGTAACAGCTTGCCTAAGTTTCTCCTGAGTTAAGAAAGCAGATAAGACGGTGATTAAATTGATGGGGAAGGTGATTAACAGTAAGGTTAATGTCCCCATCGTTTTTAGTGTAGAATTGAGTCGCCCTTGGACAAATAGAAGCATTGCTATTCGTTATTTGTTCTTGGTTATTGGTTCTTTGTTGATAAGGAAACAGGGAATAGGCAACAGCATCAAAAATAATTGATGCGATCGCTTCTAAACCTTTCCCTGCACTTTGTCGAAGTAATTTATAACTTTCTAATTATTGTTAAACCATCACGGAGAGGAAGTAAAACTTGTTCCACACGAGGATCATCGGCGACCATTTGATTAAATTGCGCGATCGCGTCACCGTTACGAGTCCGTTTTTCTCTCGGGAGATACGCCTGTCCTTGTAACAAGCTATTATCCACAAAAATATAGCCACCCGCTTCCAGTAATCCTTCATCTAAGAGAAGACGATAGTAATCTTTATATTCGGTCTTATCTGCATCAATAAACGCTAGTTGGAACGACTGACCATCCGCAGCTAACTTTTTCATGCTGTTAATTGCGGAATCGACCCTAATTTCAATTTTTTGACCGTGAGGGGACACATTAAAGCAGTTGCGACCTAGTTGCGCGGTATAAGGATCGACTTCTAACGCCACAATGCGACCATTTTCAGGAAGGGCTTCCGCCATAGCTAGCGCGGAGTAACCTGTAAACATTCCCACTTCTAAAATTCGTTTTGCGCCGGTCATGTGGACGAACATTTTCAGGGTTTGTCCTTCAATGTGACCCGACAGCATTTCTTGTTCTAATTGAC
>JAVLCL010000272.1:0-4909 GCA_031580825.1 Halothece sp. Uz-M2-17 | reverse complement strand
ATCCGGTGGTTTCTCGCCCCGTTTGAACCAGTTCTCCTTCCCGCGCGATCGCGCTAAATCGCGCCTCTAAATCTGTCCAACGTTGTTCCACTAATGTTCCTTCAGAGGTGGCAATCGTTACCCGTTGTGTAATATCACTATAACTGACACTGGTGGTTGTAATTTTGGAATTATAGCCCTGCAAAAGCTGATTATAGTGGTCACAGAGAGCCTTCTTATCGGCTAGGGGAATCTCTCGCGGATCCCCTGCGGGTAACGGTAAGTGATAAACCCCTTCTATGGGTGGTACAGGGGCAAGAGTCGTCTTTTGAGTTCCCACCAATCTTGCAGCAGCGATCGCGTCTTCTAAGCGATCTTTTAAGCTGTTGAGGCGATTAAAACTGGCAAACCCCCAACCACCTTTATAACAAACCCGTACTTGTCCACCCATTGCAACCTCTTCACTGAGAGTTTCAATTTTGTTTCCCCGCAGGAGAATATCGGTGCTGTCAGATTCTTCAAGACGAATGAGAATAAAATCTGCGCGATCGCGATATTTTTGAATTAAATCTGACAGGAGAGAGCGATAATTAGTCATTAGTCATTAGTTCTTTGGTAACTGGTCACTGCTTATGAAAGCGAATTCCGAGAAAGATATCGTAGATAAAACCCAAGAAATCTTTCTTCCCTGCTAACAATCCTAACGACTGATAAGAGCCCTTCTCATCTAATAAAGGCTTCATCTGATAATAAGCGGGTTGATACTTATACCAAGGAATCGAGGGCCAGAGATGATGCACTAGATGATAATTTTGCCCGCAAATGAGCCAATTCAGAATTTTACTCGGATACACTCGGGCATTTTTCCAACGATCGCGCTCTTGAAAGGGACGATGGGGAAGATAATCAAAAAATAAGCCTAGCATCCAACCCACCACTAACGCAGCAGAAAACCAGTAATTAACCAGATATTCAAAAAAGCCGTATTGAAAGGATAAATAAACCACCAGTCCAACCAACGAACGACTGACAAACCACTCTAACAGTTCGTAGTTTTTCCACAAGCGACGCTTAAAAAAGAACACTTCATGATAAAAAAACCGCGCTGGAATAAAGAAGAGAGGACCACCGGTAGAAACAAAATGATCGGGATCGTTCTTCGGATCATTAACATGAGCATGGTGTTGCAAATGAACACGGGTAAACACAGGAAACACAAACCCCAACATCAACGCCGTACCATGCCCTAAAATTGTATTAATCACAAGATTGCGATGTCCAGCGCGATGAGAAGCATCATGAATCACTGTTCCTGCTAAGTGCAAACAGAGAACATTAATCGAGAAACATAACCAACCCGGCCAACTCCAGAGCCAGTAACCGCAGTGAGATAGAATAAATAAACTCCACGCCGTTAGGAACATCCAAACATTGACATTCCATCCGCCATCGGGATCAATATAATCTTTTGGTACTCGTAGTGAGGATTGCACCTGCACCATCAGTAATTCTCCTGTTTTATTTCTTTAATTTAGCTATTAATTTTTATTAAACTAATCTCATTTTCGCAAAAAAATAGCTAAGAAGCAGCAAAAAGTTGTTCACGCGCCCGTTCTTCTAAAAAATCTGCTTCTTGGAGAATATCACATAACCGATTCTCAGTTTCCAATAAACAAGTATGACCGCTTTCGGGTAAAACCACCACCTGCGATTCTGGAAAATGATCCGCCAGTTGTTCCGCTTCCTCTACAGAAGGTAAAATACGGTCTGAACCTCCTGCAAGTAATAAAACAGGGGCTGGGGTTTCTTGGAGGCGTTGTGTATCCACCTCAAATTCATCTAACAAGGATAACCGCCAGCGAACCGTTTGTGGGGGAACAGATTTCATGGCATTGAGAAGCGCACGCCGATCGCGCGGAGCAATTCGTCCCATCGCTGCTAAAAAGGGTAAAATCAGCACAGTAGAAGAGCGATAAATCGGTTCGGGCATAAACCCTGTTCCCACTGCTCCCCAAGCTAAATAGGGACGTTGACGAAAAGAGGAAGCCGGATTAACTAAAATCACTCGATGAAATAACTCAGGGGCTTTTTCTAAAAGTTTTAACGCCAAACACCCCCCAAAAGATTCCCCACATAAATAAGTCGTTTTTTCTGGCTTTTCTGCTTGTTCTTGTCGAATTAAATCAATGACAGCAGCAGTCAGTTCTTCCCAGTCGCTAAAATTCGATGGGGGAATCGCAAGGGAGCGTAAATCAAAGCATTGGTCTAAGCTATCAGTTTGCGTATGTAACAGTTCCCCTGTCCCGTCCATTCCAGGTAAAAAGACAAATAGGGGAGAATTAGGATGAAAGGGTTTTGGGGTTAAAAAATGCGGGTGAGGGAAATGATTACTCATCATCAGTTTTGGTTAATAGCATCCAGTTTCCAGTAATTGTTGAATTTCAGTTTGGCAATAGCGGGTAATTTCCACAATGCCTTTTTTGGTTTGTTTCCCTTGATATTGAGCTTGGCGTTGCGGGGTAATCCAATAAGGACGACCTACAAGAAGATTCGCCCGTTTATAAATGACCATTGGATGTAACGTCCACTGATCAAACAGTGCTTCTGACGGGTCAAACCAGTGTAAAATCTTAAGGGGAACGGTTGCACGAATTTCTTCTTCTTGGGACGCGATCGCGACGGGCAAAACCGCTAAATTAGAAATATTTGACCGCAAAAGCAAATGAGCAAAGCCCGGTTGAAATCTTCTAACCTCACTCGGAGCCGTCAAATCAACCATCGGTTCTGCTCCTTCCGGAAACACGGCTAACCAGTTGTTTGCGCTTAAAAACTCTTTCCCTTGGCGGACGAAGGTTGTTCCCCGTTCTGACTGTGTCGCTAAAGGAAAACAGCCCAGTAGTTGCACCATCTGTCGTAAAAGTGGGACTTCTCCCATGTAGTGATGACAAGCCGTGCGTAAGGGATGTCCCAAGGCGACCATCAACATCATCGGATCCATAAAACTTCGATGGTTGCTCACCACGACCACCGCAGCATCTTGAGGAATACGGTTTTCAAAATAAACAAAAACTTGTGTACCCAGAGCTTGTACCAACCCCTGAGAGAGCATCAGCGGTCGATTAGAAACCATGACTTTCCTTAAAATAAGCAACCATAACTTAACAAATCTTAACTTTTACATTCCATCTTAGCGAATTCTTTAATTATTTCTACAACTTCTTGAGATTGACGTGACTTCTCACATCCCCTAAGGTAGAGCTATTAATTCTCCTTTTTCGCTATAATTCTATTTGATTTGATGGTTAAATTTAATCATCATAAGACAAAGTTATAAACTTTATAAGTGGGATCAATGTTAGAAATTAAGTAATAAAAAAGATTGCAATTCTATTCTTTTTCTCACTCAAAACCCTTCTAAAAAACACTTTAATACCGTTCAACTATCGCTTACAATCCCCTTAATTATATAGCGGAGTCAATGATAAATAAAATAATTTAATTTATGACAGAACAAAACAACAATAACACTTTCTCTTTAACCACCCCCCTATATTACGTTAATGACGTTCCGCATATCGGTAGTGCTTATACTACTATGGCTGCGGACGCGATCGCGCGGTTTCAACGGCTACAAGGAAAAGAGGTCTTATTCATTACCGGCACCGATGAACACGGACAAAAAATCCAACGGACTGCCGAAGAAAAAGGACTCTCTCCCCAAGAACAATGCGACAAAGTTGCAGCAAGTTTTGATCACTTATGGCAGAAATTAAATATTCAATATGATCGCTTTAGCCGTACTACAGCTGAACGTCATGAAGCAATTGTCAAAGAATTTTTCCAACGAGTTTGGGCAAATGATGATATTTACCTCGCCCAAAAACAAGGATGGTACTGCGTTTCTTGTGAAGAATTTAAAGAAGAAAGAGAACTCATTAACGGCGGATATTGTCCCACCCACATTAATAAAAAAGCAGAATGGCGCGATGAAGAAAACTATTTTTTCCGCCTTTCTAAATATCAAAGCAAACTTGAAAGTCTCTATGACAATCATCCCGACTTCATTCAACCCAGCAGTCGTCGTAACGAAGTCCTAAACTTTGTCCAACAAGGCTTACAAGACTTTTCCATTTCTCGGGTTAATCTCGATTGGGGAATCGAAGTTCCCCCTGATCCCAAACACACCATTTACGTTTGGTTTGATGCCCTTCTGGGGTACGTTACCGCCCTTTTAGATTCGGAACAAGAACCCACATTAGACAATGCTCTTGCTCGCTGGTGGCCCATGAATATCCATCTCATTGGCAAAGATATCTTGCGCTTCCACGCGGTTTATTGGCCCGCAATGTTAATGTCAGCAGGAATCGAACCCCCCAAACAAGTTTTTGGTCACGGCTTTTTAACCAAAGATGGACAAAAAATGGGGAAAAGTCTGGGCAATACCCTTGATCCCATCGCCTTAATTGATCGCTATGGTGCAGATGCCGTCCGTTACTATTTCCTCCGTGAAATTGAATTTGGGCAAGATGGCGATTTTAATGAAACTCGCTTTGTCAATGTCTTGAACGCAGATCTCGCCAACGATTTCGGAAACTTACTGAATCGGACTCTGAAAATGGCAAAGAAATATTGCGGAAATCAAGTGCCCAACTTAACCGAAGAAGATATCCCTGCTGATCACCCCTTAAAAGCCATTGGCAACGACCTCAATGATCGCGTCACTGAGGCTTATCATAAACTCAGTTTTAGCCAAGCCTGCAAAGCGATTATCCAGTTAGTCACAACTAGCAACAAATACATTGATGAGCAAGCCCCTTGGCGTTTATATAAACAGGGGGAACAAACCCAAGTTGAAATAGTCCTCTATAGTATCCTTGAATCCATTCGTTTAAGTGCTTATCTCCTCTCTCCCATTACCCCAACACTGAGC
>JAVLCL010000271.1:0-4923 GCA_031580825.1 Halothece sp. Uz-M2-17 | reverse complement strand
GTGGAAGCCATGGGACGAGAGACACTTAACACTCTAGACTTTTTCGGACGCGCCTTTGGTTTATCCCGGTTAGCGATTCATCGCTCCTTTTCCCCGTTCGTGGAAGAATGCAGCGGTTTATCTGAGGGGACTAGCATGACCATGGAGGCTTGTATGATGCTTGCTTTTGGGGATGTTTATCAAGAAGTCTTTGGCACGTTTTTACCCCAGATTTTGTTTAACGATGGCTGTTCCAGCTTTATTGTGAGGGGAGAAGCCACGGCAGATGGTCAGCTTTATCATGCCCACACTTTAGATAGTTTTGCTGCTCTCGATCATTTGATTCAAAATCCCACGTTGGTCATCCGACAGCCGACTGGGGGCATTCCATCGGTTTCCGTGACCGCACCGGGGTCAGTGGTTCCCACTCAAGCGATGAACGCTGCTGGGATTTCTATAGCGGTTAATTCGGCACATCCGGACGAGTTTGATGATTTGTCTTTGCAAGGCACGAGTAACGTACAAATGATGGGAGAAGTGATGTCACGAGCAACTTCTCTGGAAGAAGCAATTGCCATCTTTAACGCCCAGGAACGAATGCGGGCGAATATTATCGCGATCGCGGATGGTAATCAGGAACAAGGGGGGATACTGGAGTTGCTTGGCTTTGAAAGTACACTGCGCCCTATTGATGAACAAGGGATTGTTTACGCCTCCAACCACTTTATTGCGGAGGGATTCGCTGGACGGGATACTCCCAGCGATTCCAGTTACAGTCGTTTTAACCGTTATCAACAACTTCTCCAACCCGATGGTAAAGATTCGGTTTACGGAAGCCTTAATCCTGAAGGGGCGATTCAAGTGTTGCGCGATCGGGTCAATCCCGAAACTGGAGAAGTCAGCCCACCCGATCTATTTGACGATGATGTCAGTATTGGGGGCAATGGTCCCTTGCGCCAAGTCGTTTTTGAGCCAAAAACTGGTTTATTTTGGGTGGCAAGTGGGGTTGAGACTCCCGTTCCCGAAGCCCCTTTTCTCTGTTTTTCTCTTTCTGAATTGCTCGGTTTTCCTGATGCAGTGTCCTGCCCAGCACCAGAAATTAAATGAGAAATCGACAGTATCACCTGTTTCAAGGTGAAAAGTTAGCTAACTTCGTCATTAGGATTGCTTTTTATTACTTAAGCATATACTTACGTAAAATAATGCTATGATTCAAAAAGATATCGTTAGAACCTGATTAAAGTTTATTGATAAGGAGATCAATCATCATGAATAAATTCCCTCTGATTTTATCTGTAGCTGCTCTTGCCAGTCTGCCGATATTTATGTCAGTTAACAAAAACTTGCACGCCCAAGAGCCTACTGAGCCTCCAGAAGAAGAACCAATGGAAGCAGAAGAACCAACGGAACCACCTGAGTTGCCAGAAGCACCTGAAAATTGTGTTTACTTAAAGGAAGTCTCGACCAGACAAATTGAGATTAGAAAACGAGCAAGATCCGGCAACCAGAATACAGATTTTGGTGTTCCCTCAGGCAACAATTTTACTTATTACATCCCTCAACTGCTAGCAGAAAATAATGCCGAGTATAGAATACAAGTCTTTTTTAAGTTTAGCGATGGCAGCAGCGCCAGTGTTTTTCGGAAAACTTTGCCTATGCAACGCTTTGAGCGAGTTTCCGATCAATTCAGTTCTCCTAGCGAAAGAGAGCCTTTCCAAATCAACTTTAATATTGGCACTGCCCGTAATAATGCCTATCGGATTTCTGTTTTGGGTTGTGAGTAAAGTTTAAGGAACAATAGGTAATTAATGCAAGAGAATGAAATAAAAAATCTGGCAAGATAAGGATGAAGTAGCTGGGATGAAAATTGGCAAGGATTCCCAATGAAATATTTTAAGTTAGCTAGCTTGAAATCCATGCTAATTGTTGCCACAGTTGGGAGTCACTTTCTGATTAATTTAGAGGCTGCTTCAGCTAATAATGTACTCTTTGGCGAAGAAGCTACCGTCAGTGGTGATCAGAATATTGAAGAGTTTCCGATCATTCTTTTTCCAAAAAATAAGGAGACCAAAAAGAGTACAGACGTTCCGATCTCAACAATAGAAGGGGTCAATTTATCAATTGAGATCTCAACTACTTCTGCTGAAGAGTGGGCGAGGCTGATTGCTTCGGATACTAATCACTCTTCTGATAATGATTGGAAAGATTGGCGATTAACACTTTGGGGAGGAATTTTAAGCTCAGCAGATCTCAGTGACATTTTCTTATTTAAGATTGAGCTTGCTGACTCTTACCTGATTGGTTTAGCAGCTAACAAAGGGATTTTAGCCTTAAATAAACGAGTTTACTTAGAAGGAGAATTGCAAGCACTGAAGCATTTTGGCGATCAGAATCATTTGGAATTTACAGCTGGTGTTGGTCTGCGTTGGCAGGTTGTCGAGCCAGTGAGTGTGGCTTTTTTTAACGGTTTCTCTCTAGCAACTGAAACCCCTCAAATAGAAAAAGAACGGGCTGATCAAACTAATCCATTACTCAACTATTTTGCCTTAGAAATAGAAGTCAGCGTCGCTGAAGATTGGGCACTGGCAGGTCGCATTCATCACCGGAGTGGTGTATTTGGTCTCTTTAATGGCGTTAGGCGAGGCAGCAATGCATACCTATTAGGGGTTAGTCATACATTCTAGTTAAATATGAGGGAAACAAAGTTGCCATTTTGGCATCCTTAATTTTGAAGTCGATCTTATGCTTGATCTTACAGCCAATAAACTTAGTAGAGTTATGATCCTTAGTTCTCTATTGAGTTCCCTACTGACCTATTTCGCGATCGTTGCTTTTGTCCTTTTATCAATTTGGATTGGCATTCATTTAGGACAATACATTCAACGACATAAGAAAAATGGGAAAAATCTCTCGGCAGGGTCAATTGTCAGTGCGATGCTGGCTTTGCTGGGTTTCATGCTGGCATTAACCTTATCGCTGGTCTCTTCACGCTATGCTGCTCGTAAGGCATTAGTCTTAGAGGAAGCGAACGCCCTTGGCACAGCGATATTGCGTACAGATTTCTTGGAAGAACCTTTACGTACCCAATCTCGACAACTTTTAATTGATTATGTGGATCTGAGATCTCAGGTACAAGACATAAGAAATATAAGCCAACTCCAAAAGCTATTGGTCGATTCAGAAGCCATACAAGATGAACTTTGGTCTCTAGCCAACAAGGCTTCCAGTGAGGAAAAAGATACGGAAGTATTTGCGCTGTATATCCAGTCATTAAACGAAGTTATTGATTTGCACTCAGAACGCTATAATCAAGGGCTTCAATATCGTTTACATCCAACCATTTGGTTTCTAACCTATTTTGTCACGATGCTTGCCATGGTAGCTGTCGGATATGAATTCGGGCTTAGCAATTCAGGAAGTGTTTTAGGCTTCTTATTGCTGGCTCTTATGTTTTCAGCCATTGTCTTAGTCATATTAGATCTAGATAAGACAGCCACGAAAAGTTTAATTCCCGTCAGCCAGCAACCGATTATTGATCTGCAAGAGAAGCTAAAATCCTCCAGCAAATGAATGAATTCGTCAATTTATCAATGTCATAGTTACTTGAAATTAAGGATAAGACGATGAAGAACAAAATTTCACTTTTGCTATCCCTCATTCTCACTCCCATCGTCACACAATTCTTAGCTCAACCCGTTAGAGCAGAATGGGAATATACCGAGTGGGGCATGAGTATGGAAGAAGTTCGCGAAGCCTCTGAGGGCAGTGCTGTTCCCTTAGAAGAGCCAATCATCGATGGCGAACAAAAAACACTGCTTAAAAGTGATTGGGAATTCAATGAATACCAGTTTGAAGTGCTACTGAATTTTGTTGGCAGTGAACCCAAGCTATCTGAGATCATTTTGAGCTCGAAAGGAGATACGACAGGTTTAGTTGGAGAATTAAATCAAAGGTTTGGTCGTCCCACTCGGATGATAGGAAGACTACAACGGAGTGAAAAGCCTGGCGGTTTTACATTGATTGAGGATGAAACTTTTGCTCGTCCTGAGACTTCTTCATCTTCCTCAGGCGTTGACCCATCAGATGGTGAAAATTTATCAGTGTTGGTGGAGTGGGAAACAGAAACCAACTTTATTCAACTGATTCGCCAAAGTCCAAACGATGTAACGATTCGACTGAAACCATTGCAGGAATAAACTGCTGGTTTTAATTGGTCGTAAACTGAAATGAACTCAGGAATCTATTTGCTACTTCCGAGGATAGATTTTCTTGCGACTGTCGAACCCCTACGACGTATAAACCATTGTTCCCTAAAAGGATATAAGTTGAGATTTGACCAGCATCGCTTTTCAAAATCAGAGATTCTCCTATATTGCCATCCACTGTGATGCTTTCGACACGAGTGATCTCAAAGGCTGTGCGCTGAACCAGAGCATCTTTCACGGCGGTAAAAAGTTGCTCTTTTTCTAGATTGGGTGCGTCTGCATAAGCAACAACAAATTGACCTGTAGAAACTTGGCTAGACAGGATTCTGAAATTTAAAGGGGTTTCTCCAATCTGAATGGTCTCAGTGTCATCAGATAAGATTCCCAGTGGAACCCAAACTGAAAATCCCCCGTTTTCAGATGTAATGGGTTGCCATTGCTGAATGCTTTCATCCATTGTTAATTCAGAGTCAGGTTGCGACTGTTCTAGTTCCCGAATCAATTCTTCAAACTGTTCACGACCTTCTTCAAAAAAGGTGGGTTGATTCAATCGTTGGGCGGAAGCATCAGTTAGGAAGAGTAAGCAACTGACAAGAGTAACCGATAACAGATTTAGTAATGATTTCATGAGTTAACCCCACAATAATACTCAAAATCGATCGCCGAAGACGAGAAAATGGAACTGACTGCTTCCTTCATCATTAAATCCCAATTCAAAGCGAGTAAAACCGATGGGGGT
>JAVLCL010000270.1:0-4924 GCA_031580825.1 Halothece sp. Uz-M2-17 | reverse complement strand
GCCAACAAATTCCGCCACAAATTGTGAAGCGGGATGGTTGTAAATCTCTTCTGGCGTTCCCACTTGATCCACATGACCATGATTCATCACAACAATGACATCAGACAGGGAAAAGGCTTCATCTTGGGCGTGTGTTACCTGAATAAATGTCATCCCAAACTGCTTTTGCAGCTTGCGAAGTTCCCCCCGCGTTTTCACCCGCAGCGATTCATCTAAGGCACTGAGGGGTTCATCGAGCAATAAAACTTGCGGTCGCGTGACTAAACCTCTGGCCAAGGCAACCCGTTGCTGTTGTCCGCCACTGAGTTGTTGTGGTTTACGATCGCTGAAGGCTTCCATTCCCACAAGAGTGAGGATTTCTGCAATTTTCTGGGTGCGCTCTGCTTTCGGAATTCCCTGCATTTTCAACCCAAACCCAACATTATCCCAAACCGTTTGATGGGGAAATAGGGCATAATTTTGAAAGACCATTGCCGTATTACGTTGCGTTGGCGGAAGCGTCGTCACATCGCGATCGCCGAGATAAATTTTTCCTGCTGTTACCGCTTCATGTCCCGCTAACATTCGCAAAGTGGTGGTTTTGCCACAACCACTCGGTCCTAGTAAACAACAGTATGATCCAGAGGGAATATCCAGGGTAATATTTTCCACTGCAACAAAAGAATCATAGCGTTTAGTAACTGACCGTAACTGCACACTACTACTGGCATACGCTTCTGTCGTGAGAGTCGGAGATGAAGTTTTAACACTTCCTTGAGTAGAGGTTGAAGATTGCATGGGATAGATAAATTCCTCTGAGATAAATGGCAGAGTATGCTCAGCCATATAATTTTTCCTGAGAATTGAGATCAATCAGTTTATCCCAATTGGCTGTATACTGTATACAAATGAGGCAGTAATGAACTGTATTGAGAACTACATTTTTAGTGAAATTACTGTAACGATTTTTGAATGTAATGAATCAAAAGACTAATTTTGTAGCACTGGGTCACCGTACCATAATTCCCTTAATCATACGAAGAATATAGAGTTATATCCTCGATTTAAATGAGTCAAGAACAACACTCGTCTGCACAAACAGTTTTAGATTTTTGGTTTGGTTCTCCCCAAGATGAAAACTATGGTAAACCGCGCCAAGAATGGTTTACAAAAGACTCTGACTTTGACGCAGCAGTCCGATCGCGCTTTCTCTCCCTTTATCAACAAGCAGCGCAAGGGCACCTCAATGTCTGGAAAAATTCACCAGAAACCTGTTTAGCCTTAATTATTTTGCTCGATCAATTTCCTCGCAATTTATTTCGAGGGGATCCGAGAATGTTTGAAACTGATAAACAAGCCTTATCTCTTGCCAAATATGCCCTCAAAAATGACTATGATCGGCAACTGCTCAATGTCCAACGGTGGTTTATTTATCTTCCGTTTGAACATAGCGAAGATTTAGAGATGCAATACCGAGCATTAAGTCTCTTTTCTCGCTTAAAAGATGATCCTGATAGTGCGACTGCGATTGATTATGCGGAGCGTCATCTCAAAGTGATTGAAAAGTTTGGACGATTTCCCCATCGCAATGAGATTTTAGGGCGAGAAAGTACCCCGGAAGAAATTGCCTTTTTACAACAACCTGGTTCATCGTTTTGACCAACGGTCACCAGAGCTTTAGTGAAGACAGGCACCTTCCGTTTTCCAAAGGCGTAATCTTTGACTCTGACTTGATCTTAATAGCCCGTCGCGCTCGTGTTCAGCGAAATTTTTCTCTGTCAGAAAATCAAATCTAGAAATTTACTGTATACTGTATACATATTAAGTCCCAATCGCAGTATTCATAAATATGTTTTGGCAATTGATGATGCAATCAACGACTAAGCCCCCACCATGAGTGAACCCGTAACCGCGATTATTTCACGGCAGGTCAAAGTGGGATTTGAAGCTGAATTTGAGGCTTGGCAGGAAAAAATGAGCTACGCAGCTAGTCAGTTTCCGGGTTTTCAAGGGATAACGGTGATGCGTCCGAGTAATCCTAAAAAACCTCAATATGCGATTATTCTCAGATTTGATTCTTATCCAAGCCTTGTACAGTGGCAAGACTCACTAATTCGCAAGCAGTTATTGGCGCAAGTCGAACCATTGAGTATTGGAGAAACCCAAATCCAGCAACATCGAGGGTTAGCACTTTGGTTTACCCTAATCTTTGGGTCTAAAGCCTCCCCCTTCTAGGGGGACTTTACCAGTGTAAATCACTGATAAGGATTTGTGTTATAATAATTTTAGTTGGTGCGAGTCGTTCAGTCTAAACACATTCTTGTAGTGATGGGGACGACTGGCTTCTGAAGGGTAACCGATAAGGTAGAGTTCGCACTTTAATCCCTCTCAGATGACAACTCTGTGACCTTGTAGGTGAGTGTTAGTATCCTAGAAAGCACAAGTCCCACCGCCAAGGCACTTGGTCGAAAGCATATTCCCAAGGGTAGCGACTAGCCATCAATCCCTTAAGCGGGAATAAAAGCGGAAAGAGTATGAGTAACCTGTATTCTGCTCCCGTCAGCAAGTCTCTATGGAGAACAAGGTCTAAGGATACGATTGAATCATCGTTAAATTCAAACCAGAGAAATCAGGTTGATACTCTGGGAGTCCCAAACGGGCGTTGGTTAGGGTGATAGAGAGTCAACTGCCTCTATTAGTGCCACCCTTAAACTCGGTGAAAAGTATCCCTCCTAAAGGAGACAACCAAGGGTCACAGGGAACGAAGTAACTCCCTCGTTCACTCTCAATTCCGGTCGATGAGTTGAGTAGTCAGCTAAGGCGAATCATCTATTTTCATTTGGTAGGTAGCGGGGGAGAAAGATTGAGTCAGAAGAAAACGCCTTGCTGTAATGGCTAGGATACGCTGACAGACTCACGGTTAGATGGAAAGTAGAGGTACAAGTAAGAGTACATAAGTTATGAACACGGATTCAATTCGATGTATTAAATGGGGCGACATCAATTGGCGTAAAGTCGAGAGAGTCGTCTATAAGCTCCAAAAGCGCATCTACAAAGCGTCTCGCCGTGGTGATGTCAAAGCAGTTCGCAGACTCCAGAAACTGTTAGTTAAGTCTTGGTCAGCTAAGGTATTAGCGGTGCGTAGAGTTACTCAGGATAATCAGGGCAAAAAGACAGCAGGAGTGGATGGCGTAAAATCGTTGTCCCCAATAGCTCGTATGAAGCTCGTAAATAATCTGAAACTGGGTACAAAGGTTAAACCAACTCGAAGGGTGAAGATTCCGAAGCCCAATGGGGAAGAAAGACCTTTGGTGAAGATTCCGAAGCCCAATGGGGAAGAAAGACCTTTGGGAATACCTACCATGTATGACCGTGCGCTTCAAGCGTTAGTTAAACTAGCCTTAGAGCCTGAATGGGAAGCGGTTTTTGAGCCAAATTCCTACGGGTTCCGAGCAGGACGTTCAGCCCATGATGCTGTAAAAGCCATATTTGATGCTATACGGTACAAGCCTAAGTACGTGCTTGATGCGGATATTAAAAAGTGTTTCGACCGCATCAACCACGAGAAACTTCTGAATAAGTTAAACACTTTCCCCACGTTTCGGAAACAAACTCGGGCGTGGCTCAAAGCGGGGGTAATGGAAGATAAGGAGTTCTCACCAACATCTGAGGGAACGCCACAGGGTGGAGTCATTTCTCCACTACTGGCTAACATTGCTCTCCACGGGATGGAAAACGAAATCAAGACAATGGCTCACACTTTCGACATGAAAAGCCAAAACGGATATCAAATGAGTCCCACCAATAAAAGGAACTCCATAAGTGTTATTCGATATGCCGATGATTTCGTGATATTACATGAAAACCTTGCCGTTGTCCATAGATGTAAAGAGGTTATTAGCAATTGGCTGGCAGGCTTAGGGCTGGAATTAAAACCGAGCAAAACCAGAATCGCCCATACCCTTGAAAATTATAATAACGAAAAAGCAGGGTTCGATTTCCTTGGCTTTAATATCCGTCATCATAAGATGGGTAAATATACATCAGGAAGGGACACACATGGGCGACTTCTAGGATTCAAATTGCTCATCACCCCCAGTAAAGAGAGTCAGGATAAACACTATAGTAAAGTAGCTGAGGTGATTGATAAGCATAAGGGGCAGTCACAAACTGCTTTGATTGTGAATCTGAACCGCGTTATCCGTGGGTGGTGTAACTACTTCTCTATAGGAGTAAGCTCTAAAGTCTTTTCAAGACTCTGGCATCTGACTTTCTGGAAATTATGGAAATGGGGTATTAAACGTCATCGAAATAAAGGGAAGAAATGGGTTAAAACCAAATACTTCCAAAAAATAGGTGACGATAAATGGACGTTTGCCACACGAAATGAAGGGTCGAATCCTATGGTGTTAATGAAACATCACCACACAGCAATCGTCCGCCATGTCAAAGTAAAGGGAGATAAAAGCCCCTACGACGGCGACTCAGTTTACTGGAGTTCAAGAATAGGCAAACACCCTGAGATGCCTAAGCGAACAGCATCGTTGCTCAAAAAGCAGAAAGGGAAGTGCGCTCACTGTGGATTGTTTTTCCGAGATGGAGACTTATTAGAAGTTGACCACATTGTCCCCCGTTCTAAGGGCGGTAAGGATGAGAAGAAAAACTGGCAACTACTCCATCGACATTGCCACGATGAAAAGACCAGAACGGATGGGAGCTACGACCACGTGGTTTCCATTATCCCAGAGGATTACCAATGGGAGAACGATATGCTGGTGACGTGCTGATGACAACAGCCGTTTAACTGAGGAGCGGTGTGAGGTGAAAGTCTCATGCACCGTTTTGGAGAGCAGTGGAGGGGGTGACCTCTTCACTGACTTTAATTTGGTCAGGTCGAGCCATGCTAGTCAGAGAAGCCAAACTTAAAGACGGGAGACCAGAACAA
>JAVLCL010000269.1:0-4929 GCA_031580825.1 Halothece sp. Uz-M2-17 | reverse complement strand
CGATTCCTTTATACTCTAACCCATTTGAGACCTAAATTTTCTTGCGCTTACCCTGGGGATATTCTCACCACTCTCAAAACTCAAAAACTAACTTTATCTTTATATGCTAGGCGATGGAGTATCGAAATTTTGTTTCGGGATTGTAAAACTCAAGGCTATAATTTAGAGAAGACTAAAGTTAATGAACGCCGTTTGATGGCGATTATCTTGTTGATCACGATCGCGCAAACGATCGCTAATTTTCAGGGAGAATTCGTCCAAAATTCAGGAACAACAGAGTATGTTTCTCGCCTAACAGAAAGGCAACGCCCCATCCCACGACATAGTTATTTAGGGATAGGGCTTAATTGCCTTGCTTATCTTCAAGCCTTAACCATTTGGTCAGATTTAGCTCATCGTTTGATGGCTCTCAAGCCTCATAAATCCCTAGATTTTCACAAAGGTCTCAAGGCTGTATCTACCCTCCAATCTGTTTTGTAGCCTTGTTGTCATCCCTTAAGGTTGATAGAAGAACAAGGGGTTTGGTTAGAGCAAGCAGAACTGGGATTAGGATTATGGGAAGGGGAATATCAGGGAATCTCTAGTACTGCACCAACTAGATTTTGACAGCCGAGAAAAAAGAATGAGAAACTGGAAAAAAATCCAGACATTCAATGCCAAACAAATATATCGTTAATCTAACGGCTCAAGAACGAGAAGATCTACATCAGCTCACTAGCCAAGGTTCCCTCTCTGCTCGCAAGTTAAAGCGGGCTCAGATTTTACTGTTAGCAGATGAAAGTCACTCTGGATGCCACCATTGCCCAAATGCTGCATGTAGGGGAATCAACCGTACATCGAACGCGACAAAAATGTGTGGAGCAGGGAGTGGAATTTGCCCTTTCAGAGCGTCCTCGTCAAGGCGGTCAACCTAAACTCGACGCAAAAGCGGAAGCCTTCCTCGTAGCTACCGCCTGTAGTGACCCCCCCGCCGGGCGACAGTCCTGGACAATGCAGCTTTTAGCCGACCGATTAGTAGAAGTGCAATTAGTGGAAAGTATTTCCGATGAAACGGTTCGCAAACGTCTGAAAAAAAACCCCTCAAGCCGTGGTTAAACAAGCAATGGTGTATTCCTAAGGTGGGAGCTGATTTTATTTGGCGTATGGAAGAGATTTTAGAGTTGTATCAATACCCCTATGATCCGCAAGTGCCAGTGGTTTGCTTTGATGAACGACCCGTGCAATTAATTAGCGAAACTCGAACCCCCATTCCTGCCCAGCCGGGTTCTCCACAACGGTACGATTACGAATATAAGCGAGAAGGCACTTGTAATCTCTTTGGATTTTTCCAACCCAAAACCGGATGGCGACATCTCAAGGTCACTCTCCATCGAACCAATCAAGACTTTGCTTTGTCTATGCAATATCTGGTTGATGTTCTGTTTCCTTTTTCTGATTTCATCCGGGTCGTACTTGATAATCTTAACACTCATACCCCAGCAGCCTTATATCAAACTTTTCCCCCCGAGGAAGCGAGACGAATTCTGAACCGTTTGCAGTTCCACTACACTCCCAAGCATGGTAGCTGGCTCAATATGATTGAGTTAGAGTTTTCCGTCTTGTCTCGGCAATGCTTGAATCGCCGTATTCCCTCTGTTGAAGAACTTAACCAAGAAATTACCGCTTGGGAAGAGACTCGCAATGGTCAACAAGCCACTGTGGATTGGCAATTTTCTGCTGTTGATGCTCGGGTGAAACTAGAACGACTTTATCCGACTCCCAGCCTGTCATAATTTCCTTGGCAGAGTACTAGGCTGTGGTTGCGTTGGTATGACCAAAATCAGAACTGGATTCTCACTCCTGCTGAACAAGCAACTCAACGCGCTGAACGTTTAGCGGAACAATTGAGAGCTTTGGGCATTGATCCCGAGGCCTAAGGGCAATTTTTTCAGGTGCAGCGATCGCTGCTGAAGGTAACGATCTCTTGATCATTGAGTCGTTTCAGTCGGGAGGAGATTCAGGCTTTAGGTGTGTCGGAGTTGGAAGCGTTGGCGGAGGCGCTTTTAGATTTGTCACGGTTGCTGATTTGGAACGCTGGTTGCAATAATGAAATGTTTACCAAGGGTGATCATCGCGCTCTTTGAGTTATTTACCTACTAATCGCGCTTTGGCTGTTGCTTAAAAGGGTAAGACAACGATCAATGCTGCGACGAGGAAATCATTTTTAGTTATTTTTGCCGATGAAAATTATTGCTAACACAGGTTCGATTAATGATGAGAGGATAAAGAAAGAAAAAGAGAAACAAACTAAAGATAGTCATGTGAGTTGATCGTTCAGATCATCTGAGGTGTTTAACTGGGTAGATTAAAAGCAGGGAGAAATATTATCAGCCTGATTGATCATGGCTGATTATCATAAAAATGTTTGATCACAAAAATATTTTAATCACAGGAGGAACCGGTTCATTTGGTAAGCAAATGACAAAAACTTTATTAGAACGTTACAACCCTAATAAAGTAATTATTTATTCCCGAGATGAACTCAAGCAATATGAAATGGCGCAAATCTATGATGCACCAGCGATGCGCTATTTTATTGGTGATGTTCGGGATTTACCTCGCTTAGAAAAGGCAATGAATGGGGTTGATTATGTGATTCATGCTGCTGCTTTGAAACAAGTGCCTGCTGCTGAATATAATCCGATGGAGTGCATTAAAACGAATGTTAACGGGGCGCATAACGTCATTGAAGCAGCGATCGCGCAGAATGTGGAAAAGGTTATTGCTCTCTCCACCGATAAAGCAGCGAACCCGATTAATTTATATGGTGCAACAAAACTCGCTTCAGATAAGTTATTTACCGCAGCCAATAATATTGCAGGGGGGCGAGCAACCCGCTTTTCTGTGGTTCGCTATGGGAATGTTGTTGGTTCTAGAGGTTCCGTGATTCCTTTCTTTAAAAAGTTAGTGCAAGATGGGGCAACAGAAATTCCCATTACAGATCCTCGGATGACTCGCTTCTGGATTACTTTACAAGAAGGGGTTGATTTTGTGCTGAAGAACTTTGCGCGGATGCAGGGGGGAGAAGTGTTTGTTCCGAAGATTCCCTCGATGAAAATTGTTGATTTAGCCAGCGCGATCGCGCCAGGGGTGCCAACAAAAGTCGTCGGCGTTCGCCCTGGAGAAAAGCTCCATGAAGTGATGTGTCCTGCGGATGATTACCACCTGACCATTGAATTTCCCGATCACTATGTAATCCAACCCACCATCAAATTTTATGATGCCAGTGTAGATTATGCTCACAATCAGCTTGGAGAAGAGGGAACGCCAGTTCCTGAAGGATTCCAGTATAGCTCCGATCGCAACAAGGAATGGTTAACGAAAGAGCATTTACTGGAGGTCATTTCCTAATGGAAGGCTACATTCCCTACGGAAAGCAGGATATTACTCAAGATGATATTGATGCTGTGGTGGAAGTGCTGCAATCCTCTCGTATTACTCAGGGTCCAGCGATTGAGCATTTTGAACAAGCAGTGGCAAGTTATTGTGGGGTTAAATATGCAGTAGCCGTTTCCAGTGCAACCGCAGGACTTCATATTGCTTGTTTAGCTCTAGACTTAAATCAAGACGATATTCTCTGGACTTCTCCTAATACGTTTGTTGCATCGGCTAACTGTGGACGTTACTGCGGTGCAGCCGTTGATTTTGTTGATATTGACCCGAAAACCTATAACTTAAGTGTAGAAGCCCTAGAGAAAAAATTAGCGAAAGCCGAAATAGAAGAAAAACTCCCGACAGTAGTTGTTCCTGTTCATTTAGCGGGGCAATCTTGTGAAATGGCGAAAATTGCCGATTTAGCTCAAAAATATGGCTTTCGGGTGCTTGAAGATGCCTCGCATGGGATTGGTGCAGCGTATCAAGGGAAGCCTGTGGGAAGTTGTGCGTATTCTGATTGTGCCGTGTTTAGCTTTCACCCTGTCAAAATTATCACCACAGGGGAAGGGGGAATGGTACTCACGAATCAGGAAGAACTGTATCAGAAATTAATTCGTTTGCGAACCCATGGGATCACCCGTGACCCAGAATTAATGACAGAGGCGAGTCATGGTGGTTGGTATTATCAACAATTAGAACTGGGTTTAAATTATCGCATCACAGATATTCAAGCTGCTTTAGGTGCGTCGCAAATGCAACGCTTAGACCAGTTTGTTACTCGCCGTCGCCATCTTGCCCAGCGATATAATGAATTATTACAAGACTTACCGTTAACCCTTCCTTGGCAACATCCTGATACGAATTCTAGTTGGCACTTATATATTATTCGTTTGCAGTTAGAAAAAATACAGAAAAGTCATCAACAGGTCTTTCAGGAATTAAGACAGGCGCAAATTGGTGTAAATTTGCATTATATTCCCGTGCATACTCAGCCTTATTACCAACAGTTGGGATTTAACTGGGGAGACTTTCCGCAAGCGGAACAATACTATCAAGAAGCGATTAGTATTCCGTTATATTATGGGCTAACAGAAACCGATCAGGATCGGGTCATCCAAAAGTTACGGGAAATTTTGACTGGAGGTTAACCTTGATTGAGAAATGATAGGAATCACCTTAAACTGTGGAACACTTGACTAAGTTCAAGTTTTTCTTATGGGGTCAAAGAAAATGAATTTCAAAATCGGCGATCGCGCGATCGGAGATGGCTCTCCTTGTTTTATCACTTTTGAAGCAGGAGCAACCCATTCTGGTTTAGACTACGCCAAAAAATTAGTACAGCTTGCTGCTCAATCGGGTGCGGATGCTGTTAAATTCCAAATTTTTGATGTTGATCGTGTCATTGCCGATAAACAGCAACTATTTACCTATGAAATTTTAATTGATAAAGAATCAGGGAAAACAGAGCAAGTTCAAGAACCTTTATACGACATTTTACGCCGACGAACTCTCACC
>JAVLCL010000268.1:0-4932 GCA_031580825.1 Halothece sp. Uz-M2-17 | reverse complement strand
GTAAGTCACTCCGATTTTTTGTCGCAGTTGATTCAGGAAGATGACAGTACAACCAGATCGACCAATATTTCCCGCAATTTTGCGTAAGGCTTTACTCATTAAACGGGCTTGTAAACCAACTTGGGTATCTCCCATTTCCCCTTCAATTTCAGCGCGGGGGGTTAATGCTGCAACGGAGTCAACAACAACAATATCAACCGCAGCAGAACGGACTAGTTGATCTACAATTTCTAAGGCGGATTCTCCGGTGTCTGGTTGAGAGACTAAAAGGTTTTCAATATCAACGCCTAAAACATCGGAATAGGTGGGATCTAGGGCGTGTTCGGCATCAACAAAAGCTGCAACGCCTCCGGCTTTCTGGGCTTCTGCGATCGCGTGCAGGGCTAAAGTGGTCTTTCCTGAACTTTCTGGACCATAGATTTCAATAATTCTTCCTTTCGGTAATCCTCCGCCTAAGGCAATATCAAGGGTATGGGCACCAGTGGGGATGGTTTCTACTTTCATCTGTGCTGCATCCCCAAGGCGCATAATGGATCCTTTGCCAAAATTGCGCTCAATTTGATTGAGAACCAAGTTTAGTGCTTTCTCTTTATCAGGATTATTGGTCATGGTGCGGGTTGATGCCATTGTGGTAACGGACTTTCGTGTTTAAAGTAATGTGGTTCTATTGTATCTGCTTTTAAACCCAGTGATGAAGAATTAGTCAACTTGTATAAGAAATTTATACTTCACGGTTTTCAGCACACAGTTTCCTTGGTAAAATCACACCCAAATTAAAGCTAGTTAGGATTACTGATGTCTCAATACTTATCAAAATTAGGTTCTCGCGTTGGTATTGTTGGTGGTGGGATCATTGCTGGATTAGCAATTATTGGAATTGTCGGTGCTAATTCCACTTATGTCAATGATGAAACGGAACGCGCAATTGTTACGAATTCAGGAGAATATGTTAAGACCACTGGTCCTGGAATGCACTGGAAAATTCCCTTTCAAGAAAGCTATCGTCAATATCCAGTCAGTATAGAAAAGATGAAAATACAAGAGGTTAGCACTTCTACTGTTGATAATTATGCGATTAATGCGACGATTGTTCTTCTCTATCGTCTCCCTGAAGATCAATTAAGAAGTATTCACAGTAATATTCCAGACTATCAAGAAAAAATAGAAGTGGTGGCAACGAGTCGCTTTAAAAATGAGTTGGGAAATATAAAAATGGATCAACTTGCTGATAAACGCGCTGAAATTGAGAAAACTGTTTATGACAGTGTGAAATCAGAAATTAATCGTTTATTTAATATCAATATAGTTGACTTTACAATTCCTTATTATGGATGGTCAGATGCATTTAAACAAGCAGCAAGAAGAGAAGCTAAAGCAGAAACAGATCTTGAAGTCGCCCGTCAAGAAGCCAAAGAAGCAGAAATAAAAGCTGAACGCAAACAAACAGAAGCGAAAGCCCAAGCTGATGCAAAAATTGAAGCAGCAAGGGGAGAAGCAGAAGCCAAAAGACTCGCAGCAGAAGCAGAAGCAGATTCTATTCGTTTGAAAGGGGAAGCAGAAGCCGAGGCTTTAGAAGCAAAATCGCAAGCTCTTGCTCAGGATCCCCAATTAGTTGAGTTAGAAAAAGCAAAACAATGGGATGGTAAACTGCCAACCAATGTCTATGGTCAAGCACCGATTCCATTTATGCAATCGACTAATAATAATTAAGAAGCACGCTGTTGTTTGAGATAATCAAATACGGATTTATCACCAATGTCAGAAGGGATATTTTGGGGGAGTTTTCTCAGGGCAAAAATGAGGAAAAAGACTGTCCAAACGGCTAATAAAATTTGTTCAATTTGAGGGGGTAAGACTCCGACTAAATGCCCTAGTAATAAAATCGGAACTAGCGGAGTGAGAACTTGAGTTTCAATCCGATGAAAACAGAACCCTTCTTTGAAGAAAATTCCGGTGAGGGCAGCAAAGGTAAAGCCAACGCCAAAAAGGGTTAAAGGATGATTATAAATATATAAAGGAAGGGGAACATCAGCTTGAGTGCCAATAATAATCGCGGATAGGGTTCCGATGAACCAAAAGACTTGTAAGAGACGATGCAGGGGTAATAAATAGATATGAATTGTTATTAAACTAATGCCTAATCCTAGGGAAAATAAGCCGTATAAATAGGTGATACTTTGTAAAATTGCTGGGGTTGCTCCTTGCCAAAATAAAAGTAGGGTTGCGATGGTAAAACTTAAGGCTGCAAGGAATAATCCCCCCCGATAAATTCTAACTTCAGCGCGATCGCGCTCGGTAATCGTATAAGTTCCAAATTGTCCTTGATAAACCATAATTATATTTTTTTGTGATTTGTTTTTTGTTCTTTTTCCCAGCGCGTAGCACTATACTTCTATATTTTAAATAAAGTTGATTAACTGTTGTGGAAACGCTGGACAATTCCCCCAATGCAGATGTAAATAGGATGCTTGGACTGACCTCAGTTTCCATCCTTCTTGAAATTGATTTTGGTATAAATCTCGAAGGAGATAGAGAGGAGAGGGAGAAGACGTTTCTAATTGAGAGCGATGAAACTCATGTCCCCAGAGAACAGGTATTTCAGAATTGAAAGGGGTTGCTTGACGATAGCCTAAGGTTAACCGTCCCATAATTGCAGTTGTCGGGAGAATCCCCACCATCTCCCAAGTTTCACCTTCTAAGTTGGTAATACTGCGGGAAAGATACATTAATCCGCCACATTCAGCATAAGTGGGAATCCCTTGCGCGATCGCGCGGTGAACTTGTTTGATTAATTCTCGATTCTGAGATAATGCTTCTGCAAAGACTTCTGGAAATCCACCGACAAAATAAAGTAGATCTAAGTTATCAGGAAGACTTGAATCATGCAGGGGACTCCAGGGGATTAATTCTGCACCCAGATGTTCGAGCAGATCAAGGTTATCTTGATAGTAAAAATTAAACGCGCGATCGCGCGCAATACCAATTCTAACCGGTGACTGACGAGAAATATTATCCCAGAGGGGCGGAACAGGCTGTTGTGGGGCTTGTAACAGAGGTAAGAGTTGATCCCAGTAGAAACTTTCTTGCGCCATGGCTGCGAGTCGTTCTTGGATTTCAGGGAAGGTTTCCACTTCTTCTGTAGGAATTAACCCTAGATGCCGATCGCGCAATGCAATCTTTTCTTGACGACGAAAGACCCCTAAAATTGGGACAGAAATGCGGTCTAGGGCAACTTTTAATAATTCTAAATGGCGATCGCTACCCACTCGATTCAAGACCACCCCTGCAAGATTAATCTTCGGATTAAATTGAGCATATCCTTGCGCGATCGCGCCCACAGAACCGGATAAACGAGAGCAATCAATGACTAATACAACCGGAACCTCTAAAATTTCTGCAATGTGGGCTGTGGAAGCATAATCATTTCGTTGTTCTAAACAAACCCCATCAAATAACCCCATCACCCCTTCAATGATCGCATAATCCCTTCCTTGACAGTGGCGGAAAAAGGAATGTCGCACATAGTCAGCAGATGTTAAAACCGGATCTAAGTTGCGACAAGACCGTCCTGTGACCTGAGTATGAAACATGGGATCAATGTAATCCGGTCCCACCTTAAACGACTGCACTGTCTCCGGTTTTCGCGCTAGAAATGAAAGCAGAGCGAGAGTAATGGTTGTTTTCCCGACACCACTGCGTTCACCGGCAATAATTAACGCCATATATTAATCCTACTGAATCAGTCTAGAAAATGCCTTCTTAGAATAACTTAAACCTTCTTCACCTATTTCCTAGCGCAGATCGGGTCTGATTAAGCATGACGAGTTCGCATTTCTTGCCAAAACTGTTGATATTGGTTTTGAGTTTGAGGGGATAAGGGGAATAAGAATTCACTTTTTCCGATTAACTCTGGCGATGGCACTCGTAAAGCATCTTGCTTTAAGGTCTGCGGTAACTGCTGAGGATTTTGATTCAGTAAGATGGGGGAAGAGGCATTGGTAAATAATCCAATTTCAGTGGCAGCGTCAACTTCCCAACAATAGTTAATCCATTTCAACATTGTTTCAGACAGGTCTGGATTTTTAATCGGTTGTACCCATAAATCTGCCCAGAGAGCCGTCCCAGAAGCAGGAATAATCACTTTAATATCAGGATAACGTCTTTGCAGTTGTAAAACATCACTAGACCAACCAACAGCAACCCAAGTATCTTCTAAAACTAACGGTTGGAGATAGGCTTGAGAACTGTAGAATTTAACTTGTTGATTTAAAGCTGCTAACTCTTGCTTTAGGTTCGGAATCTGATCTAAATTTTCTGTATTGTAAGATGCTCCGAGTTTCTTTAAGGTTAAACCAATAACTTCTCGCGGTTGATTTAATAAAGAAATGCGATGACGTAATTCTTCCCGCCATAAATCTTTCCAATCAGTTAGGGGGTCATATCCTGCTGCTTGCAGCTTATCTGCTCGATAAGCAATAACTGTGCTTCCCCAACGATAGGGCGCTCCCCAAATTTTTCCCTGCGGATCAAGATGACCTTGTTCATTTCGTCGCAGAAAATTTTGCCAGAAAGCGCTTAACTGATTCCAATTACTAACAGACGTGATATCTAAGGGTTGAATTAATTGTTTTTGAATTGCTTTTTCCAGCCAAATATCACCTAATGTCACTAAATTTGGGATTTTTTGACTTTCAGCTTGGGATAAATTTTCGAGAAGCTCATAGAGGGTTTTTAACTGCGCGATCGGCTTAATATCAACCTGACGATTCTCCAGTAATTCTTTTTTAAAGTTTCCTAAAAGTTGCGGTGGAATTGAATCTTTTAACACTCTGACACTCAGAGAATTGTTACTACTACTACAAGATTCCAAAGTTGGGGCAATGGCAGTCAATAAAGCCATTAATAAAACTTGACGACGATTTAACATAACGC
>JAVLCL010000267.1:0-4946 GCA_031580825.1 Halothece sp. Uz-M2-17 | reverse complement strand
GACGAAGACATCATCCTCAAAGAGATTATCACGGATGCTTTCGATATATTCTTGGGCATCTTTGAGATCATTTTGCCATTCGAGGAGTTGTCGTAACCAAGTAAACTTTTCATCTTCGGCTGTTGGTTTAAAGTCGCTAGAACCCCCAGTTTCTTTGTATAGCCAGTGGGCTGCAATCCCGTATTCGGCAATATGGTGCATTTCCATAGTCCGAATTTGCATTTCAATGGGCTTGCCATAGGTCCCGATAACGGTTGTGTGGAGGGATTGATAGCGGTTGGGTTTCGGTAAGCCAATATAGTCTTTAAACCGTCCGGGAATGGGCTTAAAGGCATCATGAATAACAGCAAGAGCACGATAACAGTCTTCTCGGGTTTTGAGAATAACCCGCACCCCTGCTAAATCATAAATTTCTTCAAATGCCTTTTGCTGCTGCTGCATTTTTTGATAAATGCCATACAGGTGTTTGGGACGACCCTTTAATTCTTCAATTTCAATTCCTGCTTTCTCAAAGCGTTCGTGTAAAATTTGGGTTACCTTTTCAATGCGAGCTTCGCGATCCGCCCGTCGATCCGCAACCAGTGCTCGGATTTCCTGAAATGATTCAGGTTCGAGATATTTGAAGGATAAATCTTCTAATTCCCACTTAAACCGCCCGATTCCAAGGCGGTTAGCAAGGGGAGCAAAGATTTCTCGGGTTTCGAGGGCAATTTGTTTCTGTTTTTCGGGTTTGAGATGTTCTAAGGTGCGCATATTGTGGAGACGATCCGCGAGTTTCACCACAATCACCCGAATATCTTTTGCCATCGCTAAGAACATCCGGCGGAAGTTCTCGGCTTGGCGTTCGGTTTTACTAGAAAAGTTAAATTTCGAGAGTTTGGTCACTCCTTCTACGAGATGACGCACCGCTTCCCCAAATTTTTCTTCAATTTCTTCGCAGGTGATATCGGTATCTTCGACAATGTCGTGAAGGAACCCGGCTGCAATCATGGCACTTCCCCCACCTAAATCCCGAATTAACCCAGCAACGGCAACGGGATGGGCAATATAGGGTTCTCCCGAACGGCGGTATTGACCTTCATGGAGGTTGTAAGCAAATTGAAAGGCTTCCGCAATGAGTTCTGCATGTTGGTTGTCCTGACTGGGGTCATTGGCAATATCAATGCAGTCGGTTAGCCACTGCGGTAAAGGTGTGTTATATTCAGTGGGGGCTTTTTGCGCAATTGCGTCCATAATCGGTTTGCTATTAGTATTCTACAATGTTGGACAAGGATAAAAACGGTTTCCATTGCCAACATTCCCCTGTAACCCATCTTGGAAATGGCAATTTCACCCGCTTAATTTTCCTTGGATAAAAATAAAGTTAAGGTTTTTTAATATCCCTTTTAATTTCAGAAATTGTAACGCAAAGTTAGCTCATCATGTTACCCCTCTCGTATCGAGAACGTTACCAGCATTTTTTAGATACTTTAAAGCAGTTACAGGAACATCTGAAAGCAGATGTTAATCGCAAACAGTTAAACGTTATTTTTTCTCAACTCCAACAAGAATTTGAAGAGGAAATTATGTCTTTAACGGGAGAAGAACTCACTGGCGAAATCTTACCTCGTTGGCAATCTTCCCAAACCGAGGTGCACCGGATGATGCGCTTGTTACAAAACGATATGATGTTTTTGCAAACGTCACGAAATAGTAATACTTCTCAACATCGTTTAACCACAGTGCGCGATCGCGTGGGAAAATTAATTGATTTCGCGGATGCGTTAACAAAA
This sequence comes from Halothece sp. Uz-M2-17, assembly GCA_031580825.1. Lineage (GTDB taxonomy): Bacteria > Cyanobacteriota > Cyanobacteriia > Cyanobacteriales > Rubidibacteraceae > Halothece. The sequence continues at coordinate 3,174 of JAVLCL010000267.1, read as the reverse complement.
GAATGACCATTAACAAGATGTCTGAGCCTTTGCTCGCTCTCAAACACCTGAAGGTGAGTTACTCAACCCGCTCACTTTCTAGTTTAACAACTGCAGTTGATGATGTTTCCCTAACTTTACAAGCAGGAGAACGGTTAGGATTAGTGGGAGAGTCTGGATGTGGAAAATCAACCTTAGGACGGGCGGTAATGCGCCTTCTCAATCATGCAGTTGTGGAAGGGGAGTTACAGTTTCAAGGACAATCTATTTTAGAGATGACTCCGCAACAGTTGCGTCGGTTTCGGGGAGAGGTGTTTTCGCTGGTGTTTCAAGATCCAATGACACGGTTAAATCCGTTGATGACCATTGGAACCCATTGTTTAGAGACTCTGCAAGCCCATCGCCCTCAATTATCGCAAAAAGAAGCCAAAAAACGCGCGATCGCTGCTTTAGAAGCAGTAAAAATTCCCGCCAATCGCTGGTCACAATATCCTCATGAATTTAGTGGCGGAATGCGTCAACGAGTCGCCATTGCGTTAGCGTTATTATTAGAACCGAAATTAATTATTGCGGATGAACCGACGACGAGTTTAGATGTTACGGTTTCGGCAGAAATTTTACAAGAACTCACTCGTTTATGTCAGGAAAAAAATGTTGGTTTGCTGTTAATTTCCCATGATTTAGCCCTCGTAGGAGAATACTGCGATCGCGTGGCGGTCATGTACCAAGGGAAACTGGTCGAAGAAGGGAATGCAGAACAAGTTTTATCAAAACCGAATCATACTTACACGCAATCGTTATTAAATGCAGCCCTGCACCTGCATATTAACTCTAAACAAGCCTCTGTAACCTCACAAGATATTCCCGTTTTACGAGTGGAAAAGCTAATTCAGCACTATACGTTAGAACAAAATTTAATTCAACAATTATTAAAAAAAGAACCCACTGTTATTAAAGCCGTCGATGGGGTAAGTTTTGATTTATTTCCCGGAGAAATTTTAGGCTTAGTGGGAGAATCAGGCTGTGGAAAAAGTACCCTATCTCGGAGTATTTTACAGTTAGTCCGTCCCACATCTGGAACCGTCGAATTTTTAGGAAGTGATTTAACGAGCTTATCGGAGGTTGCAGTGCGGAAATTTCGTCGTCAAATTCAGATGATTTTTCAAGATCCCTTAGCTTGTTTAAACCCGTTGATGAAAGTGGGAGAAAGTATCGCTGATCCCTTATTTATTCATAAGTTAGCAACAGCAAAAGAAGCAAAACAAAAAGTCAAAAGTCTTTTAGAAAAAGTGGGATTAACGCCAGTGGATGATTATTATCATCGCTATCCGAAAGATTTATCGGGGGGTCAACAACAACGGGTTTCGATCGCGCGATCGTTAATTACCAATCCAAAGCTCATTATTTGTGATGAACCGGTCAGTATGTTAGATGCTACGGTACAAACCCAAGTTTTAGACTTAATGCGATCGCTGAAAGAAGAATTTAATTTAACCTATTTATTTATTACTCACGATCTTTCAGTTGCGAGATTTTTATGTAATCGCATTGCGGTTATGAATCAGGGTCAAATTGTAGAACTCAGAGAAAGCGAAGCCCTATTTAATTCTCCTCAACATCCTTATACGAAAACATTACTCAATGCTGCACCGCAGTTAAAAATTAGTTCTTCTTAACCCTCTTATTAGTAATATAAAATCAGTCAATATCTCCGATAGACGAAATCAGACTTAATAGGGTAACAATGATTTCCAAAAAAAACAAGAATTTAGAGATATTTTATAAAACGTCTTATAACTTAGTGAAGCAAAATATCAAACGTAAATAACTCTTACAGTTACCTGATCAATGATTTCTTTTGATCCGATAATTTGAAGTAGAGTATCGAGAGAGGAACATGAACCATGATGATGAAAGCGCAAGACATTATGACCCAAGATGTGGTCAAAATCAAAGGCTCCGCAAAAATCGCAGAAGCAGTTCAACTGATGAGAGAGAAACACATTCGTTGTTTAATTGTTGATCGCCGTCGGGATGGGGATGCTTATGGCATTATTACGGAAACGGATATTGTCAATAAAGTAACTGCTTATGGGAAAGATCCGCAAAAGGTTAGAGTGTTTGAGGTGATGACCAAACCTTGTATTGTCATTAACCCCGATCTAGGTGTGGAATATGTGGCGCGTCTCTTTGCACAAACTAAGATTCATCATGCGCCAGTGATTCGGGGTGAATTATTAGGTTTAGTGTCAACCTCTGATATTTTGCATAAAGGGGACTTTGTTGAAAACCCGAAAGAGAACTTCTTAGAAAAAGAAATCCAAGAAGCGATCACGCAAGCCCGTCAAGTCTGTGCGGAAAAAGGTGCAACTTCTAAAGAGTGTGCTGTGGCTTGGGATATTGTCGAAGAACTGCAAGCAGAAGCAGCCCATCATAAGGCAGAAAAACCGCCAAAAACTGCTTTTGAAGAATATTTGGAAGAAAACCCAGAAGCAGCAGAAGCTAGAATGTACGAGTTGTAATAGTGATCTGTAGGGGCGGATGCTGGTGGTTCGCCTCTGCATTTGTGATGGGTTTGAGTTGAGATAGGGTTACATCTCCATGATTTCTTCTCGCTCTACTATCAGTTCCTCCATCTGAGATCCTTTGAGCCCTTCAACAGATTCGGGAGCTAAGGTGCCTTCTTCAACAAAAGTGAAGGGAAAAGGAGCATCCGTACTTCCTAAGGATAGAGGAAAGACGCTGATGTTATCTAGGACGAGTGCAGAGTCAACAATCTCATCTAATAAATCGACAACACCAAAGGATAGAGTATAGGTACCCGGTTCAGAAATCACCACAGAAGTAGTTTGGTAGCCAGTTTCTTCGTTTGAATGAATCAAGGCTAAAATCTTCACCGGGAGCAGGATCATCATCGCTAACAGCAACTTGTTCTTCATCAGAGTTAAACAGTCGCAACACTGAATCTAAGCCGGAACTGAATTCATCAGCATCAATATCAATCGTGACAGCATCACCAGCAGCAAGTTGAAACTCATATAAATCTACATCTTCAGTGGGTTCAAGGTTTGAATTGTCACCGATCTCAGCAGTTTCGGTAAAAGTACCTGAGAAAAAGAGACCAGTGTCGCTGGCTTCAACAATCGTATCGTTGGGTTCATTTATCATTGTTCTGCGCTTGATTTATATTGCTGT
>JAVLCL010000266.1:0-4955 GCA_031580825.1 Halothece sp. Uz-M2-17 | reverse complement strand
GACCAGGAGTGCGGACTTTTTTCCGTCTGTCCTTCCGGTTGTTGCCAAGACTGATCCAGCATTTGCTCAAACTCAGGATGATGAGGCGGGGATGGATCAACCGGAGTCATTTGTCCCGAAGCCCGCCAACCTGTAGGACGGGGTAAAACCGGATTTTGTAAACGACTTTTACCATTCATCTTTTGCGATTGACCGCCCGCTGTGGAAATTTCCACTTCTCCCTGTTCATTAGCTGATCTCATCTCTGCGATTGGATCATGTCCTCGTAAGAGTTGATCAATGGTGACTGATACCTCTTGATGCACCACCCAACGTCGTCTTTCCAGCATTTCCACCGCAATCTCGAAAGTGGGAAGGGCTTTCCGTTCTAACACCGTTTTTTGTGAACCGCGTCGTCTGGCTTCTTCATCCCCTAAAGTAACTGCTTGAATGCCCCCAATTAAATCGGAGAGCGTGGGGTTTTTAATTAAATTATCCAATTGATTGCCGTGAGCCGTTCCCACTAACTGCACCCCTCGTTCAGCAATCGTACGGGCTGCTAAAGCCTCCAATTCTGTACCAATTTCATCAATGACAATCACTTCCGGCATATGATTCTCTACCGCTTCGATCATCACTTTATGTTGCAGTTCGGGGCTTGCTACTTGCATCCGTCGCGCCCGCCCAATAGAAGGGTGAGGAATATCGCCATCGCCAGCAATTTCGTTAGAGGTGTCAATAATAACCACCCGTTTATTTAAGTCATCAGCTAAAACTCGCGCAATTTCCCGTAAGGCAGTTGTTTTCCCGACACCCGGACGACCGAGCATTAAGATGGAACGACCGGTTTCCACCAAATCCCGAATCATGCCAATCGTGCCATAAACGGCGCGTCCAATACGACAAGTTAACCCGACAATTTCCCCCGTTCGGTTACGCATCGCACTGATGCGGTGTAACGTGCGTTCAATTCCCGCTCGATTATCGCCACTAAACATTCCCACGCGATCGCTGCAAAATTGGATATCATCCTGGGTAACAGTCGTGTCACTCAGATATTCCCAATGATTCGCAAAGCGGGCTTCTGGTTTTCGTCCCAGATCAATCACCACTTCAATGAGTTCCCCTCGTTGTTCGTGATGGCTTAAGTGGCTGGCAATTTCCGGTGGTAGAGTGGCAAGTAACGCATCCAAGTCATCAGTCACCTGCATCCGTTGAAATAAAGGTTTATCCTTGTCTGTATTGTTTACAGCATCATGATCAAGTTGATTTTGCTGATCCGATTGGCGTTGATTTTGGCTCACCATAAACGTTTTTAACAGGTTAATTCAGTTTGATTCACTTGTTGCAAGTGCAGTTGCCCTTGCTTGCTGTCTATTTCGTTTCAACTGTGATACTAAAGTATCCGCTTGGCTGACAGCTTGCCACAATAAGTCGGGATGATGTTCTAATTGCAGGGAAGAGTTTTGCTTTGGATCATAAGACTGTTCTAAGGACTCTAGAATTGAGCTTAACTGAGAACGAGCAAAGCTGCCATAAGCAACTCCTGCAACATAAGATTCGGGAAAATCAGGGCAAGTATTCAGCATTCTGTTCCAATGCAATTTTTTCACGGTTTGTTGATTCGTTCCTCCTGCGAGTTGAACATAACCAGGCAAGTTTGCCTTGAGCACTTTTTGGGCTAATTTCACAGTAGCGCGAGTGGTTCCCTTCCCTAAATCGCCACTCATTGGTCGTCCATCTGTTTGCCAAATTAAGGGACAGGAAAGAGGTGAAATACTCTCATAGAGCGTTTTTAAGTAGTCAATTAAATGGGGTGCATCCGGACAACTAATGGCAAGCACTTTGAGTTGCGGTAATATCGGTTGCAGAGTATGCCACAATTGCTGAAACTCATGTTCTCGTCCGGCTTGGGTGTGAATTTCGATCGCGTCAACCTTAAACTGTAGCAACTGTTTCACTACCTCACTCTGGGATAACTGCTGAGATTGGGTCGTGATCAGTTCCGAGGGACAAACGGGTAAACAACGTCCACACCCATAACAGCGATCGGCAATAACCCCTGAAAAATTAATCGCATCCGCAGGACAAACTGCTTCACAAGGACGATGACACTCGGTGGGGCACAAGTTGGGATTAAACTCTGCTTTGCGAAAATGAGGATCTTCCCCATCATTGAGGCTAACCATTAACCAAGGACGATCTTGCATGAGAAAGCCTTGCGCGATCGCGCTGTCCTGTAATTTTTCCGCAACAGCTAACCCTTCCTTCGCTGCTGCGACCACTGCTGCATCTGCTGCAACATCAATACAGTCCGCCCCTGCTAAAGCATAAGCCAAGCTCAGGTTTCTCACTGCTGGCAAATGTTGATAACTCGCCCCACAAATGAGCTTAAACCAGTGACCTTTTTGTAAAGATTGTAAAGGAAAGTACATATGATTCACACTTCCTATGTTAAAAGGATTTATGAAAATTGGGGAGGGGAAGTCATATGAAATTGATCATTGTTTGCTAGAACTGAATCGGGAGGAGGTGAGCTATATCAAATCAATGGCTTAGTTTGAAAGTAAGCGGATACTGCTGCTTCCTTTGCTAAACTAAATGCAATTCGACGAAAAAAGAAGTTAATCATGGGTATTTCCTTAAAAAAAGGAGAACGGGTCTCTCTTGAAAAAGTCTCTCCCGGACTAGAAGCGGTCTTTGTCGGCTTAGGTTGGGATGTCAATCAAACCGACTCAGGAACTGACTTTGACTTAGACGCTTCCGTTTTTATGTTAGGAAGTAATGAAAAATTAGTCTCTGATCATCATTTAATCTTCTACAATAACCTCAAAAGTCCTGATCCTGACCATGCTGTAGAACACATGGGAGATAACCTCACAGGAGCCGGAGAAGGCGATGACGAAGTCGTTATTGTTAACTTAAAAAAAATTCCAGATGATGTCACTAAATTAGTTTTTGTCGTTACCATTTATGAGGCAGATCAAAGAAAGCAAAACTTTGGACAAGTTGAGAATGCTTTTGTGCGTTTAGTTGATGTAAAAACAAAAGAAGAAGTGTTACGTTATGACCTCACCGAAGACTATTCCGTTGAAACTGCCCTGATTTTAGCCGAACTTTATAAAAAGGATGGACAATGGCGCATGAGTGCTGTTGGGTCAGGTTACGAAGGGGGTTTACAAGCCATTTTGAACCGTTATTATAGTTAGAGATTATGAGCATTAATTTACAAAAAGGACAACGGATTTCACTGAAGAAAGAAGCACCAACATTAAGCCGATTAATGTGTGGTTTAGGCTGGGATGTGGTTGATCGTTCCCAAGGCTTAAACTCAATGTTTAAAGCTGATTATGACCTTGATGCTTCTGTTTTATGTTTAGATGAAAATGAGAAACTGAAAGGAAACTCCAATGTAATTTATTTTGGAAATTTAAGTCATCAATCCGGTGCAATTACCCATTTAGGAGATAACTTAACTGGTGCTGGGGAAGGAGATGATGAACAAATTATTGTCGATTTGCCTAAAATTCCTCAAGAAATTGCCAAGTTAATTTTTGTCGTTAATATCTATGATGCTGTAAAGCGTAAACACGATTTTGGACAAGTGGAAAATGCTTTTGTGCGTTTAGTGAACCTTGAGAATAATCAAGAAATCGCTCGCTATACCCTGTCTGGGAATGACTATCAAGGAAAAACCAGTATGATTCTCGCGGAAGTTTATCGACATGATAATGATGAATGGAAAATGGCTGCTGTCGGGAATGGGGTAGAATTGAATGGCTTACAAGAAGTTGTCAATCATTACTTATAAGTATTTTTGATCTCCATATCAAAAGCAAACCCCTAGTCTAACTCAGTCATGATTTCAGTTCGTCGATGGTGGAGTCAGTATGGTTCACAAATTATCTTAGTCGGATTACTCTTGCTAATTGCAGGTTTCATTCGACAGACAAGGGCTGTTCCTCTGTACGAATTATATTATTGGCTGACACGCCCCATTGAAACAGCACAAACCCACCAAAAAGAAGTGTTAACCAATGCTCGCATTCAAGAGTTAGAACAGCGAGTAGAAGAGTTAGAGCAACAAAATAAACGCTTAAAAACACTTTCTGGATATGTTGAAAATCATTCCACCCCCCTAAAAACTGCTCCGATTATTGGGCGCAGTGCTGATCATTGGTGGCAACAGATTACGATTGGGATTGGGAGTCGTGAGGGAGTCAAGGAAGGAGATATTGTCACCGCTTTAGGCGGGTTAGTGGGGCGGGTGGAAACCGTTACGCCTCATTCCAGCCTCGTTTTACTCATTAGTGATCCGAACAGCCGAGTTGGTGTAATTCTGAGTCGGAGTCGAGATATGGGCTTTATTCGCGGGGAAGGAGAACGGAAAGTTGTGATGCGTTTTTTTGAAAAGTTACCTGATGTGAAAGTGGGAGATGTGGTCATGACCTCTCCCGCCAGTCGTTTATTTCCAGCAGGGATTCCTGTAGGAACAATAACGGCTCTCAATTTGGATCAAGCTCCAGCCCCAGAGGCAACAATTACCTTAAATGTTCCCATGGAAGAATTAGAATGGGTTTTTGTTCAACCCCAGACCAACCCTGAACAGTAATTGTAATTTAGGTTATAGCACGCCTCCAAGCGTTTAAGACCCTGACCAACTGATCCACTGATGAGAAATACCAGATTCAGTTATTGCTTTTTGTAACTCCACATCTTCAATATTAGCCCCAGTGAATATCGCACCGCTTAATTCTGTATCTGTTAAGTTTGCCCCACTTAAGTCTGCATGGGATAAGTCTGCACCGCGCAAGTCAGCCCCTGTCAAAATCGCTCTTCCCAATTTTGCCCCAACTAAACTGGCTCCAATCAGATTAACCTGACTCAGGTTGGCACTTCGTAAATCAGCTTGATCAAGGTCAGCATTTGTCAAATTAGCGCGACTAAGATTACTTCGACATAACGTTGCTTCGCTC
>JAVLCL010000265.1:0-4960 GCA_031580825.1 Halothece sp. Uz-M2-17 | reverse complement strand
TTCTTGAGACAGACTTAAATTTTGTTCCGAGGCAGCATTAATTTCATCATTTTGTTGAGCATTTAAGTCCTCTGCTTGCCGTAACCGAAACTGTTGTTGTTCTAATTCTGCTTGAGCAGTTGCCAAAGCCCTTTGTAGTTCAGCATTACGGCGTAAAAGTTGATGATTTCTTTCTTGAAGTTGATCGGGGGCTGCGCTTTCTTCGGTTGCTGCAAGGGGGTCTTCAGATAAGGAGTTAAGTTGAAATGACTCGTGGTCATCATTTTCTGAAGTTGAGGGAGAAGGTTCAAGTGAGGCAAGGAGTTCATCAATATCGTCACTCTCATCTGGGTGATCTTCAAACGCAATGAGTTCGTCAATAGCATCATAATCATTGTCCGAAAAGGGGGAAGATTTAGGGGTATCAGCTTCGCTCATGGTTCTGGGTGGGATATCTATAGCATTTATCTTAACGTTGTTTGGGATGGATGATGAGCCTATTGCTCACTGTTTCTGTTATACAAATAAATCATGCGAATATCATCAGGTAAAGCCGTTTCTAAGAGTCGATATCCTTGTTCAAGTCCACTTTTCACTTCTTGTTCTGTCAGCGGTTCATCAATTTCTTGTAGATAATCTGCAATTCTTGCTTCACTCCAATGAAAGGTTTCTGCCATTAAGACCATGAGACGGACAATAGGCGGTAGTTTATTCAAGGCGATTTCCAGATGACACCAAAAAGGCGGAGGGGCTGCTTCTAAGTTATAGTTAATGTTTTCCACTGGGGGAATTTCCACTTCCTGTAATGCTAATCCTGACATTTTAATTAACCAACTTTGTAATGAGTTATCCCCTGTTGCTTCTAAATCCCTAGGATTTAAGCCTTGCATTTCATAATATAAATGTCGCCAAATCATCGCGAAGAGATAGTCGGATTGGATGCGCGATCGCGCGCTATGGCGGATAATGGTGTAAATCAAGGGGCTATAGCGACAAAAAATAGCAGTAAAATGCTTTCCCTGTTCAGGATGTTGCTGCAACAGCGTTAATAATTCCAAATCGTTATGATGAAATAACGGTTGCACTAGAGGATGATTAGCTTCTGGAAAACGAGGTATCTGCACAGCTTTTCGTCAACCCATACATAAAGATAAAATAAGGTAAGCTAGCCTAGAGCTAGATTAAGACCCACTGGTCAATTTACTAATTAATTGCACTTTACCGCATCCAATTGGGTTTGTCGGTGAGCTTTTATTGTATTTTTTAATGATTTGCTTATGCTTTCTGAAACGATGATTAATCTGGCTTGGTTAGGAGCATTTTTACCCGGACTCGATACTGTTTTCTCGACCCAAGGGATCATGGTACTGCTTTTGGTTGCTTATGCAGGAGCGATGTGGATGTTCCTCACGAGCGCGCCTAAAGTTTACACGGTCATGGTATCGGACTTAGAAGTTGCCCGCCAATTTTATGAGGGGGTTTTAAACTTAGCCATTGCGGAAGTTCCCTTGCATTACTATTACAACTATGAACAATCTTTAGGGGCAACGGCGATGGACCCCCTCTATATGTCGGCAAACCCAGGAATTTCCACCAATCCGAGTTACAATGGCACCGATGGACTTTGGTATCAACTGAAAAAAAATACCCAATTACATATCATTGCTGGGGCGAACTATGGGCACAAAGACCGTCAACGTCACGTCTGTTTTGATCATGACTGTTTAGAACAAATTTTGATGCAAGTCCAAGCACGACGATTAAAGTTTAAAGTCCGTCGGACAAAACCCTTGAATTTTTTGGTGAAAGATTTAGATGAACGAGTGATTGAAATGGCAGAAGTGTCAAATTAGTTATTTGTTCTTCGTTATTTGTTCACTGGTCACTGTTATTCCCCTCCTGCAATGAATCCTAAGTTTCTCAAATATTCTGAAATCTTTTCATTTCTTGCGTTTATTTTTGTGATCTTTTTTGTGTTATTACGCTTAGATTTGCTACAAACGGAGCGAGTGGCAAGTCAAGTACCGGAACTGGAAAAAAAGTTAGCTCAAGCACAAATGACTGCTGATAAAATCCCCCGTTTACAAAGGCAATTAGCGTCAGCACGGGAGACTGCGGAAGAAGTGAATGCTTTACAAGAAAAAGTGGAGTCGTTGCAAGAAAAAGCGGAAAAGGTTGAAGAGTTACAAGCCAAATTAGGAGCAGTACAAGCCACAACCGAAGAAATTTCTGAGTTAAGAGCGCAATTAGCCGAAGCACAAGCAACGTTAGCCCAAACCCCAGAAAGTCCGCCCATTATTATTCTCTCCGAACAAAACCAAAGTTATCGCTTTGCGGTGGGATCAGCAGCAATTTCGCCCGCGTTTCAACGGGCTTTAGATAATCGCATTATTCCTGTATTAGACCGTCAAAGTCAGCAATGTGATTGTGATGCGATTGAAGTCATCGGACATACTGATAGTTTACCGGTCAGTGGGGGTCGATCTAATTTAGATGAAAAACTGATTGGAGCATTCAATCAAGACGAAACCCCTAATTTAGTGCCTGGTAGTAATCTCGATTTGGGGATGATGCGAGCCCTCTCTATTATTCGCTATTTAAAGCAAGCGCAACGAGAAGGACAGTTAACTCAAATTAAATATTTTCTCCCTTACTCGGCGGGTCAAATGCTAAAACCGAACCATACCCTTGATACTTCTCCAGAAACCCGCGAAAATGAGCGTCGTCGTCGGATTGAGATGCGTTTACTCAAATCTACAGCTTGGCAAGACCAGATTGGGAACAATAACCGTAACCGCTAACGAAGAAATGATGATATAGTCATGCAAGTGAAGTCGTTGGGGGCTGCTTTGGCTCATGGAATGACTCTAGAGACGATGACAGTAGGAGATGCATAGAATCAAATTTCTGGCACTGGTATGATAAACCCCTTAAGATGTTGGAGAACTTAATCCTCCTTCCCTTGACTTTCAAGCCAGCGGTTGGTTCGCCGAAAAGGTGAGTTTACTGTTGCCGATGATAATCTAACATTACCACACCTATGGAGGCGCGGTTTCTTCTCTCGCTCTCTCTCTGTTCCCTGAATAGCAGGAATTTTAGAGGGTAGGAAGTTCTCACCGTGAGTTTAAGATGGATGCGGATTGGAAAACCTTTGATGCTGTTGCGATCGCGCAGGCGATACGTCATCGTCACTGCACCGCAACAGATGTGATTACAGCAATGCTGGATCGAATTAAAGTCGAAAATCCCTCGCGCAATTGCTTTACCACAATTACTGATGAACTCGCGCAAAAGCAAGCCCGCACAATTGATCGTCATATTGAACAAGGCAGTCCGTTAGGAATTTTAACGGGAGTCCCGTTTGCTGCGAAAAATTTGTTTGATATTGCAGGGATCACCACTCTCGCTGGGTCAAAAATTAATGCGGATCAGCCACCCGCAGCAAAAGATGCCACGGCGATCGCGCGTTTAAAGCAAGCTGGGGCAGTTTTAGTGGGAGCTTTAAATATGGATGAATATGCCTATGGCTTCGTTACCGAAAACAGTCATTATGGGGCAACTCCAAATCCCCATGATCCGTCTCGGAGTGCTGGTGGATCGTCTGGGGCTTCCGCAGCAGCAGTGGCAGCCGGTTTAGTTCCCATTGCGCTGGGGTCAGATACCAATGGCTCGGTTCGTGTCCCCGCAGCGTTATGTGGCGTATATGGGCTAAAACCCACCTATGGAAGACTTTCTCGGGCAGGAACTGTCTTACTTAGTGATAGTCTCGATCATATTGGTATTTTTGCGCGATCGGTCCGAGATTTGGCAACAGTGATGGATTTATTACAGGGAGAAGATATGGATGATCCGGTTTCCACTAAACATCCCCCAGAACCCTGTTTACCGCAACTCAATTTAGGGATTCGTGATGTGCGGGTTGCCGTTGCAGATGGTTATTTTGCGATGGGCGCACAACCGGAAGCCTTAGCGGTGGTTGAGGAATTAGCCAGAGTGTTAGGCACTGCACAACGAGTCACTTTACCGGAATCTGAGCGGGCAAAAGCAGCAGCCTATATTATCACCGCAACGGAAGGGGCATCTCAACATTTAAAGGCACTTAGGTCACGTCCTGAAGACTTTGATCCCGCAACGCGCGATCGGTTTTTGGCAGGGGCTTTAATTCCGAGTCAGTGGTATCATCAAGCGCAACGATTTCGCAGTTGGTATCGCGATCAGTTGCGAGAGATATTTCAGAAGTTTGATATTATTCTCGCGCCAACAACGCCCTGTTGTGCGCCATATTTAGGACAAAAGACCATAGAAATTGCAGGAGAAAACATACAAGTTCGTCCTCATCTCGGACGCTTTACACAACCGATTTCTTTTGTGGGATTACCGGTTTTATCTGTTCCCATCTATCGCGCGGGGAATCTCCCCCTTGGTGTACAACTGATTACTTCTCCTTACAATGAAGCCCTGTTGTTACGACTGGCTAGCATTTTAGAACGAGAAAAAATCGTCACAGTAAGCAGTAATCAGTGACCAATGACTAATAACTAATGACTAATTACCCGCTAATTTTTCCTTAAACGTTTGCCACAACATTTTTGCCGAACGTCGGAGTTCATATTTTCGTTTCCAGCTTTCAAAAGCACGGTCATACTCTTCTCCTTCTAAATGATAGGCTTTCCAGATCTCAAGAGAAAGAAATAACCCCCAAATTAAAAGGATAAAAAGTGACCAATTCAGTGTTGCTCCTTGCAATAAATCAAGAGTGACCAGAAAAGCATTTGTAATGAGATATTTACCTAATTTTTGTTTAATTTGATGCCAACGATAATTATCAAAGGCTTTGCGTTTTTGGGCTTCAAGCTGTTGGTCTAACCAGGCTTTTTCTGCAGCTTGAATCGTCATCAGAGGAATATCTAACTCAGTAGCCATTTCAAAAAGTTGATCGCGGGTAAATTCTCCTTGATTTGACTTTTGCGCGATCGCGAGT
>JAVLCL010000264.1:0-4963 GCA_031580825.1 Halothece sp. Uz-M2-17 | reverse complement strand
TGTTTACAGATTTGGCAGGGTTTACGTCCTTAACCCAAACTTGTAGCCAGCAAGGGGCGGTTGGATCGCGCTTTCTGGCGCAGTTACTCAATACTTATTTTGCTCGCACCATTGACATTATTAGTGCTTCTGGCGGAGATTTACTAGAATTCACAGGGGATGCCACTCTGGTTCAATTTGACGATGTGAACCCAGAACAAGCAACCGCAAAAGCAGTGCGAGCAGGGCTGAGGTTACAACGGATGATGACCGAATTCAACGCGATTAAAACGGAGGCTGGTTTTCATCCCTTGGGAATGCGCATTGGGATTCATAGTGGTCGCTTTCTCACTGCGGATGTGGGAACTCCCATGCGGATGATGCGTATTTTACTCGGTCAGGTGGTGCGTCTAACTAAAGCAACGGAAGGAACAGGAGTAGTGGGGCGAGTTTGCGTCACGGAGGCAACAACGCAATATGTTAAAGATCACTTTCAATTCTCTCCCCATCAACCGGGCTATTGTCTGGTTGAGGATGATCTCAGTGGTGAGGCGTTAGGTCGATTTGAAATTAAACCACGACGACGGCGTAAAGGGAGCTTGCTACTGAATAAAACTCAGGAGGAGATGATCCGAGAAATTAATGATTTGATTGCTAAGACTACCCCTTTGATCAGTTATGTGGCACCGCCTGTGTTGAAATTGTTGGTCGAAAATGCGCGCGATCGCGCAATCCCGCCAACGCTATCAGGAGCGACTGTCTTATTTATTAATCTCCTCGGATTACCAGAAGCGATTGATTCCGCCACGTCTAAAGCGGAAGAGCAACAGTTAATCGAAGCTCTCTCCCATTTATTTGCTCAAATTAATGCTTTAGTGGAAGCGAAAGATGGTTTTTTGCAAAATTGGACCTATCATCTTTACTCTGATATTTTGATTTACTTTGGGGTTCCCACCTCTCGCACTGATGATTCCATCCGCGCTGTGACCGTAGCTACGCAAGTTCTTGACCTCATTTCCCATTTTCCAGTAGTCGAAATGGGTGAGCAAAGAATTGAAGTGGAATGTCAAATTGGCTTATCGTGGGGGACTGTGTTTGCAGGAGAAATTGGTCAGCCTCATAGTCGTCGCGATTACAATGCTCTAGGATCACCGGTTAATCGGGCTGCCTATGTCATGAGCCAAACTCCTCGTAATCAAATTTGGATCACGAAAGCAGTGGTAGAACGCATTCAGTTTGAACAAAACCTACTGAATATTGATGAATTACCCTTTCGCTATAAACAGACCACTAAACTGAAACTGAAAGGAAGCGATAACTTAACAGATATCTTTGCAATTATTCCTTAACATTTCTCGTCAGAGGGATGATACTTTTCCTATTTTTAGTGAGATGCGAATGAGGAAGATGGTAGAACTCAAGTAGCAATCGGAAAAAGTAAAGGAGAAAAAAAAGGAAACGATACCCTTATGCAGAAAACACGGGAACGAGATCCAGACGGCAAGGCTTGGGTATTTGATGAGGAAAGTACAATGTATGTAGAGAACGATGCTTGAATTCGACTGGGACGAGGGGAAACGGCAAAGCAACCTACAGAAGCACGGTGTTGATTTTGAAGACATCACACCTATATTTGAAACAGACTCTGTGCAATGGATTGATAATCGCAAAAATTACGGTGAGGAACGGGTTAATGTTTTAGGAGAAGTTGAAGGTGATATATTTTTTGTCACCTACACTAAACGAAATACAAAGTACCGTCTAATTAGCGCAAGGAGGGCAAATAGCCGTGAAAGAAGAAAATATTACCAGAGTCTCTTGGGAAGAATGGAAACAGATGAAGGGTAAAACTGACTGGGAACGAGTTCATAATATGACTGAAGAGGAAATTGAACAAAACGCTCTTGATGATCCTGATGCTCTTCCTTACACAGAAGAGGAATTAGAGCAAATCGAACCTGTTGTATATCGCAGTTTTGAAGAATGGAGAAAAGCTCATAAAACGGATTGATAAACTGTGCGCGAACGAGTAGCTGTGAAATACGGAATGATTTCATGTTAGCTGAACACACCTCACGGCAAGGAATACAAGACTGGTTTGTTCTTAATCGTTCGCACCAAAGAAGTAGCAAGGGTTTTGACGATCTTGGCTTGTTTTCTTTTTCAGTAAATTGGTAACATTATAGGAAGTCAGCACAACTGCACCTTGAAAACTGTATATTGCCAGAGATTAGCAGTCCTGCTCTCCCAACCCCCACAAATCCCTATGAGGGATTGAAATTGACTCTAATTGAGACATGGAATAATTACAACTTTTGTTATTGCATTTTTGATGGTCTAAGGCAAAGGAGCAGAAGGAAGATCGCGCCGATTAACCAACAAATCATAAGCTCGTTGGTGGTGCTTCTCGCTAATCCAATGATGATGGATATCCGTGTCAACTGCTCTAAAGTAAAGACATGAGGACGGTTTCGAGCCAATTTTTAAAATGCAAAAATGCCAGGACGCAGATTTGAACTGCGGACACGGGGATTTTCAGTCCCCTGCTCTACCAACTGAGCTATCCCGGCAATTTGGGGTTCGCGCTTTTTTCTCAAGCGCTTTATTAATATAGCAAATCATTTTTGGACTGACAAGTCTTGAGAGAAAATTTATTTTCCACTCGTTTCGCGTTACATTAGATGAGAAAATCGAAACGTTTGGTATCCTTTCCTACGATTTATGAGCCAATCCTCGGCAAACGTAATGACGAATGACAGTCCCTCAACACCACCCAAGCCATGGTTATGGGACAATCTCCCCCATTATCCCATTTCCGTGCGGGGCTGTTCTCCTCGTACCGCCCAAGAGATTGATTTGTTGTTGCTCGCCCTCGAAGCTCTAGAATTAGGTAGTTCGGAACGGATGCTAGCGACAGCAAAAGAGTTTAATTTAACGGATATTATTCCTAATCGAGTGGTGTTGTGGCGATTGCGGTGTACAAACCCTTGGCGACGATCTTATATGCGACGCTATTTGGAGTTAGAACAAGCGAAAGCCTTGACGATGATTGCTGCTGCGCGATCGCGCCAACTGACTTTTTTAATCCGTCAACTGTTACTGGTGGAACAACAACTGCGTAGTAAAGAATTACCGTTGCGCCAAAACTTCCGTCTGGGATGGTATTTAGGACGATTTCAAGCTCATTTTCGCAGTCGGATGAATCCCCGTCGCGCCAGAATAGCGGAATATTTAGCCTCACCCGAACAACTGGATGAACTCGCGATCGCGCTGCTGAAAAAATTATTATTCGCCACAGGAACCGCCGGAGCGCAGCGGCTATGGTGTAGTTTATTTGATGGAGAAGTAAAATGACGATTCGCCGTCAGTACAGTTTACCGAACTGTTCTCTGATTTTGGATGGTTGGGCTGGAGAAACCAATTTTAATGACGGGGGAAATGGACGACCCTTGATGTCAATTTTAGTGAATGCAGAATGTCGTTTTCTCGCCCAAGAACATAACTCATCGGTTTTAAAAGGCGATCGCGATTTTCTCGAAAGTTTAGTGCGAGTCGTCAATAACTACGCGCAATCAATGCTGAGTGGTTTAAATCCCGATCCGCCACAAGACTGGGTGGGAGAATCCGTTCAGATTAAGCCCCTTCCCGAAAATAATCGACACCAGTTACAACTGACTCGCACCGAAGACGGAAAACCAGAAGAAGTGATTAAGGTTGATTTGACCACCGTTGAATTATTTGATCTGGTGGAAGCCATTGACCAACTGTTAACGGATGGAAGTACCCTTCCAGAACTGGCGTTAAGTCTCCATCCTCATTCTCGCAAGATTCGCACCCGCAATGAACCCTTTGTCAAAAAAGCCCGACCGGCGATGACGGGAGTCGCGAGTTTAGCCGTTGCAGCCGTTGCGCTATTCTTTGTTCCCATCCCCGAAATGCGCGAACCTGAACCGAGAGAAAATACAGGATCGCGCCGTGAAGAAACCCTTCCCAGTGAGACAGGAAGCATTGTTCCCCCTGGAATTAAAGCAACAGTTGAGAATACGTCCAAAATTACCGATTCTGATCAATTAGCGAGTTTAGGGAGTGACTTACAAACTAAGCTGACGGAAAATCTAGAACAAGCAATCCCCCAAGCGGGTTTAGAATATCGCGTTTGGGTCACAGGTAATGGCGATGTCATTGGTTATGAACAACTTGCAGGTCCCGGTCTCAATATTACAGAAACTCCCGCCCTTCCTGACTTGTTGACCTTACCGATGGATCTCAATAATCGTCAAATTAGTGAGGTTGCAGCCTTAGAAGTCCGATTCAACTCCGATGGAGTCGTCCAAGTTGAACCGGAGTAGTTGGCGAACAAAATGCCAATTTCCCACTCGCGCATAAGGTTCTAACGCAGAGAGAACGGTTTTTCCGTAACTGCGATGATTGACCCGACTATCCAACAACGCAATCATTCCTTGGTAGTCTCGTAAGGGAACCACCGCCCGTTGTAGTTCTCTTAACGCTGTCGGTAACAGGTAAAGCCGAAACCAATCTTGGCGTTTTTGTTTGTAATAAGCGGTTTGTCCCGCAACCACAGGGTTTTCTAGAGAGGGTAAGGGAATCGTCGTCATAATTAATAACTTCGGGACGGGTAATTCCTGCTGGTGATTGCGCCAAAATTCCCAACTACAGACTAAAATTCCGTTTTCTCGTAGCTGGGTATTGTCTAAGCGAACCCGCGACCCAAATTCTCCCGCTAAAGCGGTTGCAGTTTGACGTTTGAGGGGGACATCACTCACTAAAATCACGACTAAATTATTATAAGAATCGCTTTCAGCAATCAGATGACGGAGTTTTTCTAGTAAAGTGGGTTGAAATTCCCTTGTATTCGGCATTGGAAAGCCATCAGGAATATATAAATTAATTGTATCCGATGCGCGATCGCGCGAAAATCGTAAACAGGTCATCTCTGGAAGTCCCAACTTTTGGCGATAGACAG
>JAVLCL010000263.1:0-4993 GCA_031580825.1 Halothece sp. Uz-M2-17 | reverse complement strand
TCTGCTGAAACCAAATTTGCCACAGTTGAGCCGTTGCATATTGACGAACTGTTTCGTCTTCGTTCCTTAATTTTTCTAATAGCTGGCTAATATTATGATCCATTACCAAATATATTGGCTTTAAGTTATCGGTTTAGTTTCTATTGTGCCAGCTTTAATCAAATTGACGCTTTTTGAGATAAAAAAAGGCAAGGGAATAGCTACAGAAGGAAAAGACTTTGTATTGTATCTCTAATGTTCTCTAGCTTGTTTCAACTATTCCCTATTCCCTCGCTTCAAGCAGTTAACGGATGGTTTTAGAGATTCTATTTCTTATTTTCTGATTCTTCTTCTTGTTTTGTATCGACTTCTGGAACCCAGTCCGGACGTTCTTGTCCTTCCCAACCTGCGGGGCGTTTCGAGTTATACCAAGCAATGGAACCAATGGTTACCGCAGCAATAAAACCAATAATATAAACAGCGGTGAAGGAAATGGGAAGACCATTACCGGCTTCAGCTGCTGCTTCTGCTTGCATTAAGATATTCATCATTTTATCTCCAAATTCTATAGGGAGAATCTTATCAAATCTTGAGCCAAGATTAGTCTATCTTCAGTGCAGTTTCTCCTCATCCGAGGGTTGTCGTTTTGCTTAAAATATCTTTCACGGCTGGGGGTAAACTCCGCATGATTTTTCCTTTTTCCGGATCAACTGCAACTAAGGTCACCTCAGCAGTGAGATACTTTGTTTCCCGATCCAGAGATTGTAATTGATAAGTCCAGTGCATTCGCACTCCTGACATTTCATTCATGCGAGTCCGCAAAACCGCTTCATCCCCAAGACGCAGTGAATAGTGATAACGGATCGATAAGTCCACCACAGGCAATTCACAGCCAAGGGCGACTAATTCGCTATAGTCTAACCCTAGCGAGCGCAAATATTCAATTCTTGCTTCTTCTAACCATTGAATATAAGTGCCATGCCAAACCACTCCCGCATAATCAGTTTGGTGGGGATAAGCTCGAATCGGATATTCAAACCAATTTTCTGATGTGGCATGAAGGGATTTATCTTTTTCAATGGCATCATAAGGAGGAATTTGAGAGGGATTATTCGTTGTTGACACAGCGATTCTCCTAATGGGTGCTTGCTTCTAACTAATTTGATTGAGGGATTGATGGGCTTTTTGTAAATTGTGCATTTGGTGAAAGAGTTGCCAACGATAGTCTTCGGGAAGCCCACAAGTTGTCGCCCCCCGAAGAACCACATGAAAATACCACTCATTCGGTGGAATTTCTCGAGGTAATTTGTTGACTACGGTGTAAGTCCGAACCCTGTGATACCATTTCCCCTGCACCTGAACACTCACTTCTTCGCGACGGTAACCTTGGGTAGGAACTTCTTCCCGAATATCAAGGGCTTCACTAAACCGCCACGGGAGTTTATACAGGACTCCCATTACAGACGCACTGGGATCAGGCACAACATCGAGAACACCACACTGACGACGAGGAGAGCGATGATAAAACCCGAGACGATAATGAGGGAGGGTCGCCGGACCAATCACATAAGGATAGGCATTTTCTTGCAGCGTCCGTTTAAGATCAACGGGACACATACAAGATCCATAGGCGAAATAATAGAAGGATTCGGGCTGAGATGACAACTGCTCCATAGAATGACCTACTTTATCTATTCGGTGATTTTTCTTGGCTTTAGTTAACTGTATGTCCTGCAGAATGAATCATGTCTTTCACTGCACTTTCCTGAGCCGTGGTTTCTACCTTAACAATTTTATTCTCAACATCGACTTCCACTTGTGCCTCAGGATCTTGGGCTTTAATTTCATTGGTAATGGCTTCAGCACAGCCTTCACATTTAATACTAGGCACATTCAGTTCCATCATCCTGATACAATCTCCTCTAGTTTGGATGCGCTCACTACCGCCGGGATTGTCTAGAAACCCTGACCCTTTTTTGCGCCAGCTTCAGGGGGACGATCCAGATCAATTGCAGCAGTATTCAGCAACAGATACCATTCCATCCTATCAAGGCAGTTGAGGGAATTTCTAAGAATTCTTGCAAGATCAACTCAATTAGAAAGAAATTGTTAAACTTAATAAAGAAACTGAAAACTTAAATTTAATAAACAATACTTATTATGGGTCGAGTCGGGGTTTTACTTCTAAACTTAGGTGGACCGGACGAACTAGAGGATGTTCGTCCCTTTTTATACAATCTATTTTCTGACCCAGAAATTATCCGTTTACCCGTATCTTGGTTGCAGAAACCATTGGCTTGGTTCATTTCTACCGCGCGATCGCGCAAATCCCAAGAAAACTATAAAGAAATCGGGGGCGGATCGCCACTGCGTCGGATTACAGAAGAACAAGCAGATGCCCTGCAAGCCCAATTACAAGCGAAAGGAAAAGATGCAAGGGTGTATGTAGGAATGCGGTATTGGCATCCGTTCACCGAAGAAGCGGTAGTTCGGATTAAGCGCGATCAACTCGATAAACTGGTGATTCTCCCCCTCTATCCCCAATTTTCAATTAGTACCAGTGGCTCTAGTTTTCGGATTTTAGAACGGATCTGGCAAGAAGATCCCGCCCTACAAAAACTGCCTTATACAGTGATTCCCTCTTGGTATGATGAACCCGCCTATTTGCAAGCAATGGCGGACTTGATTGCCCAAGAACTCGATAAATTTTCCCACCCCGAACAGGTGCATATTTTCTTTAGTGCTCATGGGGTTCCTCTCAGTTATGTGGAAGAAGCGGGCGATCCTTATCAATATGAGATCGAAGAATGCACCCGCTTGATTATGAAAACTTTAAACCGTCCCAATGACCATACTCTTGCCTATCAGAGTCGAGTCGGTCCAGTGGAATGGCTGAAGCCCTACACAGAAGAAGCAATTGTAGAACTGGGTGAAAAAGGGGTCAAAGACTTATTAGTGGTTCCGATTAGTTTTGTTTCTGAACATATTGAAACCTTACAAGAAATTGATATTGAGTATCGTGAACTGGCTGAAGAAGCGGGAGTGGAAAACTTTCAACGGGTTCCGGCTCTTAACACCGATTCCACTTTTATCCAAGCATTGACCAATTGTGTTGATCAGGCGTTAAACTCTCCTGATCGAGGGTTTGCTGAAGTTACGCCTTTAAAGAAAGATCTGAAGATGTATCCCCAAGAACGTTGGGAATGGGGAATGACAACCACAGCGGAAGTGTGGAATGGTCGTCTCGCCATGTTAGGGTTTCTGGCACTAATGATTGAATTAATTAGTGGAGCAGGTCCTCTACATTTTGTCGGACTCCTTTAATTGGCAGTCGGTTCTGGTTTCAGATAGAGGAGGGGCATCCTTGGGTTTGATTAGGAAGTCGGGAGCTTGTTATAGGCTACGCACTGGGCAACAGGCAACAGTTTATAATGAGAGGGGTTTATAGCGCTACGCGCTAGGCAATAGGCAACAGGCAACAGGCAATAGTAAGGTATAGGTGAGTTTCAACATTTTGGAATGTCCTAACCTGAATTTGTAGTGCTATAACCCTACCTTCTACCCGCCTTTCGTCTTAATTGTTAACTTTTGTTAAGCATTTCTCAAGAAATGACCAACAGACAGTTACGATCCAATCTTGGAAGAAAATTAATTATTTTTTAAAACAGTCGGGTCAGAACGGGAGAGAATATGGAAGCCTTAACCAGTTTTTTAGGAAACGTCAATTATGAAGTTATTTTTCAGTTGACCTTTGTCGCCCTGATTATGATTTCAGGTCCGGTGGTAATTTTTTTACTGGCTGCTCGTGGAGGCGACCTCTAAAGAAACCGGAAAAACGTCATAATAAAAATAGACTGCAACAGCAAGGTGGTAAGGCATCGCCTTGCTAATTTGTGTCTGCATCGTGATCAGTATCAGTGTTGGGAAGTGTTATGTCCTACGAACCCCTCCATCAGAAGTATCGCCCCCAAACCTTTGCTGATCTGGTCGGACAAAGCGCGATCGCGCAAACTCTCAGTAATGCCATTGAACGGCAACGGATCGCCCCAGCTTATTTATTTAGCGGACCCCGAGGCACCGGAAAAACCTCTTCTGCGCGGATTTTAGCGAAGTCTCTTAACTGTATTCAAAGCAAGGAACCCACGGCAAAACCTTGTGGTCAATGTGAAGTCTGTCGCGCCATCAGTCATAGTTCTGCACTGGATATCATTGAAATTGATGCAGCGAGTAACACGGGTGTGGATAACATTCGTGAACTGATTGAACGCTCCAGTTTTGCCCCTGTGCAATGCCGATATAAACTTTATATCATTGATGAATGTTTAACGGGAGATACCCTGATCCAAACGTCTCAGGGCGAGATGAGAATTGATAATCCGAATCTGAAAGGAAAAACCGTTCTCAGTTATAACGAAACGTTAGAACATTGGGAAGAAAAAAAAGTTGTCCGGTGGTTACAGCAAGGCGTTAAAGAGACTTTACAGATCAAAACCACACACTCTCAACTGCGATGTACGGAAAACCATCTCTTGCGAACCGAACAAGGATGGATGAAAGCCCAACAGTTGCAAGTGGGAATGAAACTCCTTTCTCCTCATGGCATAGAGACCATTCAAACAATCCAATCGGCTAGAAAAGAAGCGGTTTATGACTTAGAAGTCGAAGATAATCATAACTTTGTGGCAAATGGACTACTGGTGCATAATTGCCATATGCTGAGTACGGCTGCATTTAATGCCCTTTTGAAAACGTTAGAAGAACCGCCTCCGCGAGTGGTATTTGTTCTGGCGACCACTGATCCCCAACGGGTGTTACCGACCATTATTTCTCGTTGTCAGCGATTTGACTTTCAACGGATTCCTCTGGCTGCGATGATTGCTCATTTAAGCGCGATCGCGCAAAAAGAAGCCATTGATATTACAGAAGAAGCTCTCGCTGTGATTGCTCAAACCGCGCAAGGAGGCTTAAGAGATGCCCAAAGCCTACTGGATCAACTGAGTTTATTATCGGGAAC
>JAVLCL010000262.1:0-5003 GCA_031580825.1 Halothece sp. Uz-M2-17 | reverse complement strand
TCAAGTCAAAACTCATGCTTGGCATGAAGATGATGAAATTCGAGCAGCATCTGCGCTCGCTTTGGGTCAAATGATTGCTGACAAAACCGTGAATCATGAGGTGAAACAAGCAATTGATTGTTTAGCAATGCTCACGCGCGATCGCGTTCCCCAAGTTCGTCAAGTTGCGGTTCAAGCCTTGGGAAAAATTCGCTCCGAAGACGTGATTCCCCCGTTAACACGCGCTTTACGAGACCCTGATCTAGAAATTGTTGCTCTCGCCAGTGCCATCCTACAAAATTACAAAACCTATGCCGTCTCCTCTCCTGTGGTTTCAGATGAAAAACAACCGGAAAACAGCGCCTTGAAAGCACAAAATCAATCGCTATAATTGCTTGCGAACTGACCCCCGACTAATCCTAATCAGATTCAGTCGGGAGTTTTGTTATCATTCTTGTTGTCACTTCTCACCAATCACCCGTCCTCAATCAGCTTTAAGATGTTTCTTTCGGTTGTGCCGTGGGTAAAATACAGCAATTGACATCATCTAAACAAACTTTTCCCCATTGTAAAGCCCAACGCACTAGGGAAACTCGGTTTTCCGTTGAGGTTTTCGTTAAAATATTACTAATGTGATTGTCAACAGTTCGCTTGCTAATTTCTAATTTTTGAGCGATTTCTTGATTAGTTAAACCGGCTGCAACTAACTCAATAATTTCCATTTCTCGCCCTGAAATGGCAATGGGAGTATTTAAATTACTATCTGTCATAAATTTTTTCTCCGTTAGGGTAACTCAAAAGATGGCTGCTTAAGTAGAGTAACGTCCCCAAGCAAATTTACTCATGTTCTTAATTTTATTGTAACGATAGATGATTCTCTGTTTACAAATTGTGATATTTTTGCGGTTGCCAAGTGCCATGGAAACTATGAGGGATCACCTGAGGCAGTTGAAGACGGCAGACGGGATCAACCATTAATTGATCCCGTTGGTAAATCCAAACTTCACTTTGATCTTGGTTTGCATCGTAAACAACTGTTAGTAACCATCCCGATCCTTCTGGATCATCCACATAAATCGGTTCGCTGGGATAACGATTATGTCCAGCTTCTGCAACAGTTAAGGTCTGAGTAGAATGATGATAACACGCGATCGCGCCATATAATTCTTGTTGCGGATCAACACCACTTTGATGCACCGATAGATAGGTTTCTTGCTGTGATTGTCCCACGGTTTGGGGAGTCACCACCGGAAACTCACAGTCTTGTTCTAGTAACGGTTCATTACTGAAGACTTTCCCCGTTTTCGGATTCAAGCGCAATTGCCAAAAGTTGCCTTCGGCATTAGTTTTCGGGTGTCCTGTGGGAATAGATTTTAGATATTCATTGGTTTGAAAATCAGGATAACGGATAAATTGAGCAACCACGGTTCCGTCTTTTTCTTCGTAACCATTAGCAAAATGCCATTGATACCAAGCCTCGGTGCGCGATCGACTAATAACAGAAAGCGTTGCGCGATCGAGCACAATAATTTCTGTACCTAACTCTGGTTTCCACTGCATCGCATCACTAAAACTTTTCAAGCCTAGTAAGACAGGGAGCAGCGAAACGCGCACCGGAGAGACTAAAAAGACTAAATACTGTCCCGCTAAAACAAAATCATGAATCAGAGGAATCCCCTTTAGCTTGACACTTCCCGTTTTAACAATCTTTCCCTTCGCTGTACTTTGATAAACTTGTAAGCTGCTTTCTTTGCCAGGAAGAACACCAAAATTATAAATTTCTCCTGTTGCCGGATCAATTTTGGGATGCGCAGAAAAGGGTGAATTTGCTGATAACCCCTCTAATTGATCCATGCCCCATGTTTTTAAATTCGTTGGATCAAGCGCATAAGGAAGTCCTCCTTCCCATAACGCTAAAACTTTATCCTCTAGAGCCAAAACCGAAGTATTGGCACTATTTTTGACCTCTTTCCCCCAATTTTTCCAAAATGAACCCGGAACCGTCATCCCATAATTCGGATATAAATATTGGTTGGCTTCCACTTCCGCTTGATACCCTGCGGTTTGCACATACCGATAAACCGCTTTTGCCCCTTCCGACGTAAAATGCACCGCCAGCATCGCACCATCACCATCAAACCAATGCCCCACTTTTTGTCCACCCCGTTGTAAACAAGCTGGACCATTGCGATAAAGGGTTCCCCGCAAATGAGAGGGAAGTTGTCCCGATACAATTGGAAGCGGGGTCAGTGGAAATTCCTGAGCGGGTTTTTGGATCGCTTGAAACCAAGGATTTTGTGGCATAAATTCAGATTGAGTCCCAGTGAGGCGATTTCGGAATCGTCAACACAGGGATGAACAACGATTAATCAGTAATGTTAAAATCAGTCAGTCTGACTAATATATGGTATTCTTAGTTACTCTTTTCAATATGGTAATGTTATTTTCTAAATTTCGCTCCGCTACGATTAGTACGCTTTTATTATTACCGTTTTTATTTTCTCAACAGCCCTTACACGCTCAACCGTCTCCCGAGTCTGAAGCCAGTCCTGAAGAAACGCCGGAGATCTCCCGTCCCGATACCTTACTCAGTTTACAGGGGGGAGAAAAGCTCATGACTGAAGCCAGTGCTGCGATTGATGAAGAAAATTACGATCTCGCCAAAGAAAAATTGCAATCCGCACGACGGGTATTTAACCAACTCTCAAACTTTTATCAACAACTCGCAGGAAGTTTTCAAGGGATTAGTAATCGGATTTCCGAAGAACAACGGCAAAAAGCTCTACAAGCAGCAGAAATGCGTGATGAAGCAACCTATCAACTCGCTTTAGTGCACCGCGCCCAACAAGAAACTGCTTTAGCCGTTCCCTTGTTTATTCAAGTCATTCGCTCGCAAAATCCCACCTCCGAGTTAGGGAAAAAATCATATCAACAACTACGGGAGTTAGGGTTTGTGCAATCTCCCTTTCCGGGTACAAACTAACTGGAATAGGTTATCAATAGGGTAAGCCCTCTCTCAGTCTCCCCACTCAATTTCTAATAGATACAAAACCCATCTCAAATTATGTTTGGTACTTTTCAGCAGAGTCATTTACGCATCGAAGTCAATTCTTCAGCGCAGGTAATTAAAGAGAGTTTATTACAACCAGAAAAACTCAAACAATGGTTATTTCCCCAGCAACTCTCTCCGGGTTTACCCAATGAACTGCAAACGGGATTAACGTTTACCACCCGCACAGGAATCATTACGATTAAACATGAAATTGAGACCCTAACTGACACCTGTCTGTGTTTACTGCTTAGCGAAGGGGTTGATGGTTATCATGAATGGTGTTGGGATGAAGGTTGGGTGCAATCGCGTCTAGAAGGAATTTCTGTTCTCCCTTTGAATTTAGCGCAAACAGCCAATTTACTTAGGTTTCGTCAGTTTGTTGAATCCCTTTCTAATCATTCCTAATCAATTCTCATTACACCCCTAGGGTGGCGCATTGACCACCCTAGGGGTGTAATGATTTCCTATTCTCTGTTCCTTCAATGAGTGTCATGAGCTTTTCTTGCACTGTAAAAAAGTCATCCCAAGGATAATAGAAGTGTCCGGCTGCATCTAAATAACGAGCTAGCCGATCGCGCGCAAAACTAATATCCGCATTTAAAGCAATATTTAAATCGGTAATGGAATCGCCAATAGAAATAGTATTTTGAGCGGGATATTCTTTCATCACTTCCACTTTCGCCACCAGTTCTGTTCCCCCTTCATAATCAGAAATAGCGCGTAAATAATCATCACTGGTATCAATGGCAACCGCATTAATCGAAGCCACTTGTTCTAATAACGAACGATTGCCTAAAGTTTGCTGACTTAACACCCGTTTCACCATATCCTTTAAGCCACCGGAAACGACATGAAACGGAATATTATGACTGATTGCAAATTTAACGAATTCCACAAAGCCTGGACGCAGGGGAATTTCATCTACATAGTCAATCATTTTTGAATAAGATTGAGAGGGAATAGACTCAATAATGCGTCTTACCCCTTCTCGCAGCGTTAACTTTTGGGCATAAATATCCGGTAAATATTCATCGCATAAATGAGGCGCGACTGCTTTTAACATTCCCGTGAAGGTATCCTCAGCCGTAATCGTGCCATCAAAATCACAGAAAATTGCATATTCAGGAAAATTAGTCTCTCTCATTTGGCTCATGACTGCTTCTTACACGATAGGGAAGAGGATCGGTTAATCCTAATTCTTGAAACGCCTTTAATCTTAACTGACAAGAATCGCACACGCCACAGGCTTGAGCTTCTCCTTGATAACAAGACCAGGTTTTTTCCCAAGGCACATGAAGTTCATTTCCCAGTTGAATAATCTCGGTTTTTTTGAGATCAATCAGTGGCGTTTTAATGGTAATGGGGTTTCCCTCTCGCCCTTGTTTGGTT
This sequence comes from Halothece sp. Uz-M2-17, assembly GCA_031580825.1. Taxonomy (GTDB): domain Bacteria; phylum Cyanobacteriota; class Cyanobacteriia; order Cyanobacteriales; family Rubidibacteraceae; genus Halothece. The sequence goes on along the minus strand of JAVLCL010000262.1, from coordinate 583 downwards.
CCTAATTGAAACACCTGTTGCATCGCTTGGATGTAATCAGGACGACAATCAGGATACCCAGAATAATCTAAAGCATTCACGCCCAGATAAACGCTTTGGGCGGAGAGGGCTTCGGCGTAAGCTAAGGCAAAACTGAGAAAAATTGTATTGCGTGCGGGAACATAAGTAATGGGAATGTTGTCAGCCATTTCTTGAGGTGCGCGATCGCGCGGAACATCAATCGTTTGATCCGTTAATGCTGATCCGCCCCACAAGCCTAAATCAAAACGTACCACTTGCTGCTCTTTAACCCCTGCTGCTTCTGCAATTTCCCGAGCAGCATCTAATTCTCGTTGGTGTCGTTGTTGATAATCAAAGGAAAGGGCATAACACTCATAGCCATCCGCTTGGGCTTGATAAAGAACGGTGGAAGAGTCTAAACCACCCGAAAGTAAAACTACTGCTTTTTGGGACATCTTCTCAGTTTTCAGCTAACAACTGGAAATTAGAATATAGTGCTACGCGCTGGGCAATAGGCAATAGGCAATGGGCAACAGTTTATGATGAAAGGGTTTTAGCGATCAGTAATGTCCTAACCCAAGTT
>JAVLCL010000261.1:0-5016 GCA_031580825.1 Halothece sp. Uz-M2-17 | reverse complement strand
GATTGTTGGGATAGTTTTCATTATTCTTCTGCCTAGAGTGACAAAAGAGAGATAGAATAATTGCTATCTTTAGAATTACATTTGTTTCCACAATAACAAATATCTTTAAAATATGGGAGTTGAAGAAATTCGACTCTATCTTTCCAAAGTTATAAAGAACCTGAATTAAACTGAGTGTTTATCACTTCATTGATAACTTCATCAAGAACCTCATCACTGACCGCATGACGCTTCAAACTCTCAACCAAAGCCGAAGCTGTATCATTCTCTAAACGTTCCAAGTCAGCACGCAACCCTTGACCAATGTAAGCACGAACCAGAGGTTGATAACCTGAAAACCCCAGCAGAGGAGCAACTCGCTTCAAATCTTCAACCACATCTTCAGGAAGACGCATGGTAATCGTTGTCATCGGTCGATTTTTGTTGAGTCGTTTTTTTAGGGTTTCAATTTTCATCGGTTCAACGTTTTGTTAAACGTTCTTTCAGAGATAACCTGATAACTTCTTTTTTACTTTCACTCTGTTGCTTTTGTAAATCAGCAAAAATTGCTTTTAAGTCATGATCGAATGAACGAGAGTATTCTTCACGAATTTTATGAATTTCTTCTACAATGTCATCGTGTAACATCATTAATTAGCCTCCAAGTCGTTCATTAGGTGTACTGTCTAATCCTTGGGCAAGCACTTAATCCTATCTTAGGGGGAGAAACCTGACTTGTCCTTCCCACTCTCCCTCAACACTACACTCAGCAAGGAGGATAATTTCTTCAATGGCTAACCCGATTGGCACATGACGACTCACCTCAAATAATCCTGGCATTGATAATCCAGCTTCAACGCGATCATAAGCAAAAGCAATCATTGTCGCAACATCATTGGTAAGAACAACTCGCCCTTGTTCAGCAGCCCATGCTAATACTGTTGGATCATCTACTCCCGATAACCCCACATCTTGAACCCGTACCAAATCAATTTCTGGGTTTTGACGCAGAATTCCCCGCACGATCTGGTTATTTAAATTCTCATCTGCCACGAAGCGAATCATCTGAAACTATTAGGATTGATTGTGCCTTGCTAATAGGCGATCGCGGATTCCAATGGGATTAAACCGTTTTTCTGCCTCCTGCTGAATCTGAGTTGCGCGACGTTGACGTTGGGCAAGATAAGTATTGACTTCTTCCGTATGTCTCAGATAGTAGCCGATGACCAAGTAAATGTCTGAGAGTTGTAGAGAGGGATATTGTTGTGCAATTTCTTCTGCTGTGCATCCTTCTAGAAAAGCTGTGATAACCGTATCTAGAGTAATACGAGTTTTAGCAACCCGTACGACTCCATTACCATCTTCCTCGATCGGTGTAGGTTCTGCTGTAATCGTCAGAGTCATCTACAATTAATTCCCAAAGTTTTTTTGACATCTTAGCAAAGAACTTTCCAGATCGCGCTTCTCGCTAAAATACCAACAAGAGATAAATGTTGAGGTAAAGCAATGGCGCAGCAGTGGCAATTTTGGATTGATCGCGGGGGAACATTTACAGATATCGTAGCCAAAGGCGAGGATGGAACCCTTCTCACCCATAAACTCCTATCTGAAAACCCTGATCATTACCAAGATGCTGCCATTCAAGGGATTCGAGATATCCTAGGCTTAGACTCGGATCAACCTCTGCCCACCGAACAAATTCAAGCCGTCAAAATGGGGACAACCGTTGCTACGAATGCCCTCTTGGAACATAAGGGCGATCGCGCTGTTCTTTTAATTACCAAAGGCTTTCGGGATGCCCTCCGCATTGGCTATCAAAACCGTCCTGATATTTTTGCCCGTGAAATTGTGCTACCCGAAATGGTCTATGAACAAGTGATTGAGGTGGAAGAACGGTTGGATGCGAAGGGCAATGTGATTACGCCTCTTAATGAAGCACAGGTGAAGCAAGACTTACAACAGGCTTATGATAGTGGGATTAGAAGTTGCGCGATCGTTTTGATGCACGGTTATCGTTATTCGCATCATGAGAAAGCCATTGCTGAAATTGCTCGTCAGTTAAACTTTACCCAAATTTCGGTTTCCCACGAAGTTACCCCCTTGATGAAACTCGTCAGCCGTGGGGATACGACAATGGTTGATGCGTATCTTTCCCCGATTTTGCGCCGTTATGTGGATCAAGTTGCCAGCAAGCTGAACCTCAATCATGAACAGAGTAACGCCCAACTCCTGTTTATGCAGTCCAATGGCGGATTAGCCGATGCCCAATTATTCCAAGGGAAAGATAGTATTCTCTCGGGTCCGGCGGGGGGCATTGTTGGGGCAGTGAAAACCAGTCTGATTGCCGGTTATGACAAAATTATTAGTTTTGATATGGGGGGAACCTCTACCGATGTCGCCCACTATGCCGGGGAATACGAACGCAGTTTAGAAACGGAAATTGCAGGAGTGCGACTGAAAACCCCCATGATGGCAATTCATACCGTTGCTGCAGGAGGGGGATCAATTGTTGAGTTTGATGGGTCGCGCTATCGGGTGGGACCCGCTTCAGCTGGGGCATATCCGGGACCCGCTGCTTATGGCAATGGCGGACCGCTAACGGTTACGGACTGTAATGTCAAAGTAGGGAAACTACAACCGCAGTTCTTTCCGAAAGTGTTTGGAAAAAATCAAGATGAACCTCTCAATGATGAGATTGTTGAAGCCAAATTTCAGGAATTAACCGCAAAAATTGAGGATAATCGCCCGCCAGAAGCGGTTGCATCCGGTTTTTTAGCCATTGCAGTGGAAAAAATGGCAAACGCGATCAAAAAAATCTCCTTAGAAAAAGGCTATGATGTCTCAAAATATACCCTCTGTTGTTTTGGCGGTGCAGGGGGACAACACGCTTGTTTAATTGCGGATGCCTTAGGCATGAAGCGAGTGCTAATTCATCCGTATGCGGGGGTTTTATCGGCTTATGGCATTGGTTTAGCGGATATTCGGGTCTTGCGAGAAAAAGCGGTGGAAGCGAGACTTACGCCAGATCTCGACTTAAACTCACTTTTCTCTCCCTTAATTACAGAAGCGCAACAAGAATTAGCAAAACAAACGAGTACTTCCTCGCCAGAAAGAACTACTACCCAGCAAAAAGTCCATCTCAAATACGAAGGAACGGACTCGCCTCTGTTGGTGAATTTCGCTAGCTTAGACCAAATGCAAGCAGAATTTAACAGCATTCATCAACAACGGTATGGCTTTGTCATGGAAGGGAAACCCTTAATTGTAGAAGCAATATCCGTGGAATTAATTTATGAAACCGAACCCCTAGCTGAGAAAACCCTTCCTCGTCATCGAGAAATGCCACCGCAACCGGTAACTATCGTTCCTGTTTATATCGGTGAAAAATGGCATGAAACTCCCGTTTATCAACGAGAAGATTTACAACCCGGAGACTGCATCCCTAGTCCAGCGATGATTATAGAACCGACGGGAACCAATATGATTGAACTGGGTTGGGAAGCGACTGTTAATGATCATGGTCATCTCATCCTCTGTAAACAAAGGGAAGTGGCTAAGCAAACCGTACAACCAACAGCGACAGAAACCCCTGATCCGGTACTTCTAGAAATCTTCAATAATTTGTTCCGTTCCATTGCGGAACAAATGGGAACAACACTACAAAATACAAGTTATTCGGTGAATATTAAAGAGCGATTAGACTTTTCTTGTGCCATTTTCGACCAAAACGGGCAATTAGTGGCAAATGCCCCTCATATTCCAGTTCATTTAGGTTCCATGAGTGAGAGTGTGGGCAGTTTAATTGCAGCACAACAAGGAAACTTAAAGCCAGGGGATGTCTATGTTCTAAATAACCCTTATAACGGTGGAACCCATCTCCCTGATGTTACGGTAATTACCCCTGTTTTTGTGGATGAGAGTGCATCGCCTCTGTTTTATGTGGCTTCTCGCGGACATCACGCCGATATTGGCGGAATTACCCCTGGTTCTATGCCTCCCCATAGTACCCGCATTGAGGAAGAAGGGGTGTTACTGGATAATTTCCTCCTGGTGGAAAATGGACAATTTAGAGAAGAAGCCCTTATGGAAACATTGACTACTGGGGAATATCCAGTGCGAAATGTCACTCAGAATATTGCAGACTTACAAGCGCAAATTGCAGCGAATGAGAAAGGCGTTCAAGAATTACTGCGAATGGTAGAACAGTTCAGCTTGGAAACCGTACAAGCGTATATGTTCCATGTGCAAAACAATGCAGAGACAGCCGTTAAAAAAGTAATTGAACAGTTACAGGAAGGAAGTTATCGCACCGAGTTAGATACCGGTGGACACATTCAAGTCCAAATTGCGATTAATCGCGAAACCCATCACGCCACTATTGATTTTACCGGCTCTTCTCCCCAACAAGCGAGTAATTTCAACGCGCCCGCAGCCGTTTGTAAAGCTGCTGTGTTGTATGTCTTTCGGACGCTAGTGGATGACAATATCCCCCTCAATGCCGGTTGCTTGAACCCCCTGGATATTATTATTCCTGAAGGCTGTTTATTAAACCCCACTCCGCCTGCTGCGGTAGTTGCGGGAAATGTAGAAACCTCCCAGTTAATTACCGATACCCTTTATGGTGCATTAGGGGTCATGGCTGCATCACAGGGAACCATGAATAATTTCACGTTTGGAAATGAGAAGTATCAATATTACGAAACGATTTGTGGGGGTGCCGGGGCAGGAAATGGCTTCAAGGGTGCAGACGCGGTGCATACTCACATGACAAACTCTCGCTTAACTGATCCAGAGGTCTTAGAGTGGCGCTTTCCCGTATTAGTGGAAGACTTTAGTATTCGAGAAAATAGTGGTGGAAATGGGCAATATCAAGGCGGAAATGGTGTCATTCGTCGCATTAAATTCTTAGAAGCAATGACAGCAGGAATTTTGTCGGGTCGTCGCAAGTTTGCGCCGTTTGGTTTAGAAGGTGGCGAGTCTGGGAAGATTGGGCGGAATGCAGTAGAAAGAAAAGATGGCACTATTGAAGAGTTAGAC
>JAVLCL010000260.1:0-5030 GCA_031580825.1 Halothece sp. Uz-M2-17 | reverse complement strand
ATTGTCGCATCACCGAATAAATCTGCTCGAATGGCATCAGTGGAAACAATCTGATAATTCGGATTTGCTTTCTGAATGCTTGCAGCTAAGGTTGACTTCCCGCTACTTGGACAACCGATAAGAATATGACAGAACATAATTATTATTTGTTATTCGTTCCTCGTTATTTATTATTCGTTATTCGTTCTCCCCCTCTCCTCATCTCCCCATCTTAATTTTCCCTTTCTGATCACTCATCAGTGTAATACTTTATCGGATAAATATGGCAATAAAAATCATGTTTTGTGCTATTTTACTCCAATTAGCTTTCTCAAGTTGGAGAATCGAATTGAGATGAATAACGGTTCCTCCCTAATTATCAAACGCGAACGACAAACTGACGCATAACCTACTTTCAATGTTTTAATCTCAAATGTTTTCATCTCAGAATGTTAAAATTACTTTACAAAAGAACCTTAGCGACCTTTGGCTATGAAATGTGTAATTAACCGTCGCGCCCAGTTTTCAGCAGCGCACCGTTACTGGCTTCCAGAACTGAGTGCAGCCGAAAATCAAGCCAAATTTGGGGCTGGTAGTCAGTTCCCTGGACACGGACATAACTACGTCCTCTATGTGTCTTTAGAAGGCGAAATTGACCAGTATGGCATGGTCATGAACCTGTCTGAGGTCAAACCCGTCATCCGCGAACAAATCACCGATCAACTCGATAACGCCTATCTCAATGAAGTTTGGAGTGAGTTTAGTGAAACTCTCCCCACCACTGAAAATATTGCAAAAGTGATTTGGCAACGTTTAGCACCGCATTTACCGGTTGTTAATATTCGTTTATTTGAACATCCCCAACTTTGGGCTGATTATCAAGGGAATAACATGGAAGCATCATTAACTGTTGGAACTCACTTTAGTGCAGCACACCGTCTTGCTCGTCCCGATTTAAGTTATGAAGAAAATTGTAAAATCTATGGTAAATGTGCCCGTCCTCATGGTCATGGACATAATTACCATTTAGAAGTTACTGTAACTGGAGAAATGGATCAACGCACGGGCATGATTGTTAATTTAGAACAACTGCACCAGATTTTAGAAGAGGTCATCGTTGAACCGTTTGATCACTATTTTTTAAATGAAGATATTCCTTACTTTGCTGAAGTTGTTCCCACTGCGGAAAATATTGCCCTTTACATTGCTCAATTACTGCGGGAACCCACTGCTAAGTTAGGTGTAATTTTAGACAAAGTGAAATTAATTGAAAGCCCCAATAATTCTTGTGAAATTAATTGTCGGTCTTTACAAGAAGCAACCTCGCCTGAAATGAATCGAGAACCTGCTTTCGCGAATCATTAATAATCATCATCTTCTGGCGGTTGGCGACGGATATTGAAGCAACACCACTCTTTCCGTCGCCACATGGTTCCTACTTTCCAACCGTGTTTTTCTAGACTATCGGCAATGGGTTGCGCTTTTTCCATTAAAATCCCACTGAGAATGCCCCAAGTTTTGGGTCGCGCGATCGCGCTCAGGTCTGGGATCAGATCTAAAATCACTTCCGCCAAAATATTACAAACAATCCCATCAAACCCTTGAGGATACATCGTAAGCAACCGCTTCAAACTCCCCTGTTCTACGGTTAAGCGTTCCGGTTTAATATAGTTTAAATTCCGATTGGCACGGGTGGCGCGAACTGCTAAGGGGTCTGTATCCACTGCATAGGCTTGCTCTGCCCCAAATAATAACGCTGCGATGGAAAGAATCCCAGAACCACAACCAATATCGGCAATAACACCGCCAGTATTACCTAAACTGTAGCGCATTTCTAAAGATTCTAAACAAAGTTGAGTCGTGGGATGAACCCCAGTGCCAAAAGCAACGCCAGGATCAAGACGGAGTACAACCCGATCCGTATCACTAGGCGGAGACAGCCAAGCCGGACACACTAAAACGCGATCGCCAATTTCTTGTGGATTCCAATGTTTTTTCCAACTACTAGCCCAATCTTGTTCATCAATTAAGCCCCAAGTCATACTGGGGAGTTCCGTATTCAAATTGAGTGCATCTTGACGTAACCAAAGTGATAACGCAGCCAGATCTAGGGGATGAGCCCGCAGTTGCGGTAAATAAGCACGAACTAAAACCCCTTGCTTTTTTGCCTCAGTGACCATTCCCTGACAGCCAAACTTATCGAGTCGCCAGAAAAGAAGTTCTTCTAACGCTGGATGACATAAGATTTTGATTTCCCACCAACTATTTGTCATTTGTCTATCATAGTGATTCGTTCTTTAGTAGCTGGTCATGGCTATGCACTGCATTAAGAATTATTAATTTTAATTCTTATTCAGGATAATGAGCAATCAGCATCTGCTGATTACCCACATCCTTTCGCTATTTTACCCGTTTAGAGCTTAATGGTGTAAGCATCACGAATTCCAGGCACTTTCATAATCTCATCTAAAACGCCTTCCGGTAAAGGATCGTCAATACTGAGTACCATTACTGCATCACCTCGAACAATTTTACGTCCGACCTGCATACTGGCAATATTGACATTAAATCCGCCCAATAAGGAGCCAATCTTACCAATAATCCCCGGCATATCGCGGTGTAAGGTAAACAACATATAGTTATTGGGGGGAACATTAATCGGGAAACCATCGACATTGGTAATGCGCATTTCCTGATCGCTCAGTAATGCCCCAGTTACCGAATGTTCTCCAAGAGAACCGGTGGCTTCCAAACGCAGTGAGCCTGAATAATCATGTACTGAAGCATCCTTAGTTTCAATGACTCGAATCCCTCGTTCTTTGGCTTCAATGGAAGCATTCACATAATTGACTCGTTCTCGCAACGCTTGAGATAGTAAGCCTTTCAAAGCTGCAATGACAATCGGTTGACTTTGGCTATCGGTTAATTCTCCTTGCAGACGGACATTTAGCTGTTCTACTCGTCCCCCAGCCAATTGACCCACTAAGTTTCCTAAGGTTTCTGCTAACTGCAAGAAGGGGCGTAGCTGTTCTAATACATCGGGGTTAAGTCCGGGAATATTCACCGCAGACCGTGCTGGTAAGCCTAATAAGACATCCCGAATTTGTTCTGCAACATCTACTGCAACATTGGTTTGTGCTTCTTCTGTGGACGCGCCCAAGTGAGGAGTGAGAACAATATTTGAACCCACCTCTCTGAGTTTCGATTCACCAAGGGGTTCTTCCGCGAACACATCAAGGGCTGCCCCGCCAATCGTACCATTCTCCACTGCTGTAGCCAGAGCGGATTCATCAATCACACCACCGCGCGAACAGTTAATAATCCGCGTTGTGGGCTTCATTTTTGCTAATGATTCGGCGTTAATTAAATTTTCCGTTTCTGGAGTGCGAGGAATATGGAGAGTAATATAGTCGGCTTCAGTGAAGATAATATCTAAATCGACTAAGCGACAACCCAGTTGTTCGGCTCGTTCTGCGGAAATAAAGGGATCATAGGCGAGTAATTTCATTCCCATAGCACGGGCTACTGTCGCCACATGAGAACCAATTTTACCTAAACCGACTACACCCAGAGTTTTCTTATAAACCTCCGAACCGATAAATTGTTTCCGTTCCCATTTTTTCTCTTTTACAGATTGGTTCGCCTCTGGAATATGACGAGACAGGGATAACATCATTGCTAAGGCGTGTTCCGCAGCAGCAATGGTGTTTCCTTCCGGAGAATTAACAACCATAATTCCGCGACGGGTCGCAGCAGGAACATCAATGTTATCAACACCGACACCAGCGCGACCAATGATTTTTAGCTGGTTTCCCGCCTCGATCACATCGGCAGTTACTTTTGTCCCTGAACGAACCATAAGAGCATCGTATTCAGGGATGGTTGCGATCAGTTCTTCTGGAGAGAGTTTGGTTTTGACATCGACTTGTGCAACTTGCGAGAGAATATCAATCCCTGCTTGATCCACAGAGTCTGAAACTAAAACTTTTGCCATTGGTTATTTAATTTGAAATCAACATAAATAGAGGGTGTCCTCTGCTTATGAGTTTAAGGGACATTGGATCATTTTCCAGAGAATCTATAACAGTGACCAGTGACCAGTGACCAGTGACCAGTTGTAAAACTCAGGAATAGTAAGAGTTTCCATTGATTGAACCGTTAAGCACCGAAATGGCTACCGCTATATATTTTCTCTCAATCATGACCGTAGTGTATCTTTTCATACTTTTGCCCGTTTTGGGAGGGGTTAGGGAGAGTAGGTGCGGTAAAATGGAGGCTTGACGGTGCAAGGGATAAGGCGAGACAGATAATGAAATATGTAATTGCCGTTCTTTCTAATCGGATTCAAGCGGAAGATGCTTATACTACGCTTTTGAAAGAAGGGCTAAATCAACAGCAAGTGGAAATGTTAGGAAGAGGCTATAAAACCGCAGATGAGTTTGGATTAATTAATCCCAATCAACAAGCGCGGAAACAGATTTTCCAGTTGGGGACTTGGCTGTTTCCGTTTGGTTTTGCTGCGGGCTATGTGTTTAATGTCTTAACAGAAATTTACTTATTTGATTGGGCAGGTCCAGTGGGGAATCATATCATTGGCGGTTTCTTTGGCGCGATCGCTGCTTTGATGGGGGCATTTTTTGTCGGTGGTGGCGTTGGGATTGCTTTTGGCAGTGGGGATGCTTTACCCTACCGCAATCGCTTGAATGAGGGCAAATATCTGATTGTCGTTAAAGGTTCAGAACCTGTAAATGAACAAGCCACCCGCATTTTACGCCAGTTTAATCCTGAAACCCTGCAAGGCTACGAAGAGGATTAAGAATAAGGAGATTAGGTGAGAGGGTAGAATTGCCTTTTCTATCACTCCCCTTTGATAACCGATAAAATGAAAGTATTGACTCGGCGAGTCTGGATTAATTTCCTTACTCTTGTCCCCGGAACAACTCTCACTCTTCTGACCATTGCTGTTGCTTTTTTACGTTTTTATAATGAAAAAGATCAACGGTCATCCGCACGCTCCGTCGTCTAACGGCGGAGAACGGATGACTTCACAA
>JAVLCL010000259.1:0-5031 GCA_031580825.1 Halothece sp. Uz-M2-17 | reverse complement strand
CAAGGGGAGTGACCACATAAGGGCGGTTATAAAGCAGTGTATTTGCATTAGGTTGAAGGGCTTCCCGAATTTTTCCGAGTTCAGCGCCACTGGTATCGTAGAGAATGTGAAAATCAATGGCGGAACAGGGAAAGGGAATTGCCCTATTATCAGTTTTAGTAACCTGATTTTTTACAGTTTTTGCCGATTTAATTAAGTTTTCTGCTAATTCATAAGCCACGGAAAAGGGAAAATGGCGTTTCACGACAGCCACTCCCGCACAAGCGGATAAACGCTCGACTTCAAAAGCCCTTTCGGCAATGGATCGCGTGCTTTTATAAGTTTGAATTTGTTGCTCAAACTGTTTCAGAAATTCTCGGGTAAATTCCAAAGCATATTGTCCATCGCATACAACGGTTAAATCATCTCCACCAATAATGAGAGGAACTACGGGTGTAATCCCATTTTTTTCTGGAAAAATCTCAATAGCTTCGGTAAACGCTGCTTCTGTACATTGATCGAGGGTTAGGGAAAATTGACGATATTGTTCAATATAGTTACGGTTACTTTTATCGTTACCAATATATTCTTGAAAGTTCAGGAAAATTTGCCCCAAACCATTCCCATCCGCATGAACAACGGCTAACCAGGGGAGTTCGTCTGGATTAAAATGTTTTTCTAGCTTATTAATATTTTGGATCAGTTTACGGGAACTGCCTTGATTATGAATAATATTTTGCAGTCGATTGATTCCGGCTTGGGTTGCACTCCGTTTGCCCTGACTCACTTTGGAAATGCGGGTAGCTTGGTTAGGAATAGAATGATCAACGCTGGAAGCAGGTAAACCACTTTCGGCACACTCCGCAATAATGGGTAAACGGAGAAACCGGCTTTCTGGAGAAGGACGGCGCGATCGCGCTCTTTCAAATTTAGCGTGAATCTGTTTAATCGCAGCAGCTAAGGTTTCATCGTTTTGAAAATCTCTAGCCACTGGCACTTCTTCATAAACGCCCATTACATCTAACCCTGGGGCTTCAATGACTGCTTTACGAGTGACATCAGTAATAATTTGTTGTGCCGTTTCTTGATTTTGAGTTAAGAGTAATGCTTTTCCGGAAGCTGCGGTTAGAATTTCAACCGGCTTTTGTTGGTTTTCAATGGGTGGGTTTAAATCTCGATTTTGTAGTAACTCTCGCAACCGTTGTGAATCTTTCCAAACTTCTAAGGGAGTTGCATCATTCAACTGAGAAACTGCTTCTAAAATCCACTTTGTACCAGCTTGATAAGTTAACTCAGAAGCACCGATATTTTCTCGCAGCCGGTTGGTGGAAAAAATATAATTCTGATTACCAGAAGTTTCGAGGAGAACAAGGTAATAACAACTCATGCGCGATCGCGATTTAGAAACAGTTGATTTAGAATCTAGCAATCGAAAAAAACGCTTGTCACTTAGATACTGTAATTAGCAATAATTATTTACATAACCGTTACTATCCTAATACAGATACACAGATCAACACACATTTTCTCATCAGATTTTAGTGATCAACTAACATAACTCGATAATAGCCATTTGTACGGACACTTTATTCGTGCAAATAGTGGGCATTCGTCACTAAGAGAGATTACAGTTATAGATATGGACGAGAAAAACACCACACGCCATTCTGTAGTCTTAAAAAATGCAAGATCTCTGTCATGCCTTATAGCTTGATTCTAAACCTCACCCCAATTTCTCCGATTTCTCCCAGTTATCTCTCCGGACGACATCTTCACGCTTTATTTTTAACTCTTGTTAGTAACGTAGATCAAGACTTAGGAGATCGTCTTCATTCTTCTCAATCCAACAAACCCTTTACCCTATCTCCCTTGCAAGTAAATTATCCCAAACCTTATTCCTATCAATTGCAATGGGATCATCAAACTGAAATCAAGAAAGGAACTCCTTGTTGGTGGCGCATTTCTTTGTTAGATGATGCGTTATTTGGTCAACTGACTCAACTTTGGTTACATCTCAATTCTCAACACGCTTGGCATCTTGGATCAGCTAAGTTAAATATTAATAGTATTCAAGGAACACCTAATTCTAAACAGCCGTGGGGAAATAGTTGTTTGTATCCCGAATTGTATGAGAAAGCCAGTGAAACCGAAACCACGTTTAAGTTTACTTTGGCGACCCCCGTTGCTTTTCGTCAAGGAAAGCGAGACACCGCCCTTCCCACGCCAGAATTAGTCTTTAATAGCTTATGGAAACGCTGGAATAAATACAGTGGAATTGAATTTTCTCAACTTCCCCTTGACCAGATCTTCCCTAGTTATTTTGATATCAAAACGGTTATTATGTCAGACTCTCGCAGTAAATTAATTGGCTGTATTGGCGAAATTAGTTATCGCGTCTTTGGAGACATTGATCCACTACAAATTAAACAACTCAATACCCTTGCTGACTATGCCCTTTACTCAGGAACTGGCAGAAAAAACACCATGGGTTTAGGCATGATTCGGAGGATTTAAGCCATGTCTGATTATATTTCTATTGCATCTTTAAACCAATATACTTACTGTCCTCATCGTTGGTGGCGGATGAGTTGTGCTGGGGATTTTATTGATAATGAATATACCATTGAAGGAACTTCCCTACATGATCGCGTTCATAATTTATCCGAAGAAATAGACCAAAATATCTATCAAGTTCGTGCCATTTACTTAAAATCAGAAACCTATCAACTGATTGGAAAAGCAGACCTAATTGAATCTCATTCGGGAGAGATTTATCCTGTGGAATATAAGCGCGGAAAACGAGGGGAATGGGATAACGATGAACTGCAAGTTTGCGCCCAAGCACTCTGTCTCGAAGAAATGACTGGACAAAGCATTAATACCGGCTATCTTTATTATGCCAGTTCTCATCGTCGTCAAGAAGTTTCTTTAGATGCAACGCTTCGGAAAATGACCCTTGACACCATTGAAGCCATTCAAAGCCAACTCGAAAAAGGAACCAGACCAAAGCCAATTTATAGCCCGCGTTGTAAAGGCTGTAGTCTTTATTCTCACTGTCTTCCCCAAGCAGCAAAAAAAGTCAACAAATATCAAGAGGAATTCTAATTATGGGAACCGCTTACATCACTCAAGAAGACGCATTTATTGGTAAAACCGATGAACGATTAACCGTCAAAGCTGATAAGAAAAAACTGCTGGATATCCCTCTATTAAAATTAGAAGGAATTGTCATTCTTGGACGCGCTACGATTTCTCCCATGGTGGTAAATGAGTTATTACAGCGTCATATTCCCTTAACCTTTCTCACTCATACCGGACGTTATTTAGGTCGCCTAGAACCCGAATTTACCAAAAATATCTTTGTGCGAAAAGCACAATGGTCAGCAGCGGGAAATACTCCACAAGCTATTCATTTAGTGCAAAGTTTTGTTCGTGGAAAACTTAAAAACTATCGTCACATTTTACAGCGTAAAGTTAGAGACTCCTCTCAACTCAATTTCGACCAAGAAATTCTCCGTCTGGAACAAGCGATTAATCCCATTGCAAACACAGGAAAAATTGACAGTTTAAGAGGCTTAGAAGGGACGGGAAGTGCTGTTTATTTTGGTAGCTTTAGCCAACTTATTACGAACTCTGAATTTACATTTAAAGCCCGCCGTCGTCGTCCTCCCACTGATCCAATTAATGCTTTACTGAGTTTAGGCTATTCCCTGTTGCGTCATGATATTCAAAGCGCGGTTAATATTGTCGGGTTTGATCCGTATTTAGGATATCTTCATGTGGAACACTATGGGCGACCGGCTTTAGCCTTAGACTTAATGGAAGAATTTCGTCCTTTAGTAGTTGATGCACTCGTTTTAAAAATCATTAATAAGCAACAATTAACGTTAGATGATTTTAAAACTGAACCGATTAGTAATGCAGTTTCTTTAACGCAAGAAGGCTTAAAAACATTCCTGCGATTTTATGAAGAGAAGAAGCAGTCACAATTTAAGCATCCAGTTCTCAAGCGCAAATGTACTTATCAAGAAGCCTTTGAAATTCAAGCGCGGTTGGTTGCTAAATATTTAATGGGAGAAACCGATAAATATCCACCCTTGATTATCAAGTAAAAATGACCAATGACTAAAAACCATGTATATTGTCATCTGTTACGATATTTCTGACGATAAACGTCGCACGAAAATCCACAATATTCTGAAGTCTTACGGACAGTGGATGCAATACAGCATCTTTGAATGTGAATTGACCAAAGCCCAATATGCTAAGTTGCGCGATCGGTTGAGTAAACTGATTCAAGCGGAAACCGATAGCATTCGTTTCTATTTTCTCTGTCAGTGTTGTCAGGGGAAAGTGGAACGCATTGGTGGGGAAGAATTGCGGGATAATACAATTTTCTTTGCTTAGAAAATTGCGCGACAGGGGTGCTGTGTAATCCGAATTGATTCTGCATTAGCGCGATCGCGCTTTGAATCTGGCTTTCAGTACCACCCCACCTCTAACCAATCGCGCACCAGTCAACGCAAGGGTTTTAGCGATTTAGGGTTGTTTTTTCAGATCGGATTTGCTATGATTTTGTTAGATTCGCGCAACTGGACATTGAAAACTAAATATAGTCATAATCTCAGAAGCCCGCCGTTTCAATTATCAATAATCCCTATGAGGGATTGAAACGCTTGTGTCGCTTTCCAGTGAAGAACCATTGCTGCTGCGGTTTCAATTATCAATAATCCCTATGAGGGATTGAAACTGTCCTGAATCAATTCCATTTGTAACTACTTTAGGTTTGTTTCAATTATCAATAATCCCTATGAGGGATTGAAACATAGCACATGGAATGGCTTTCACTGCCAAAAAGGGGGTTTCAATTATCAATAATCCCTATGAGGGATTGAAACTCCCCTTGCTACGCCAATATTTTAAAGCCCCGCAGGGTTTCAATTATCAATAATCCCTATGAGGGATTGAAACTCACATTTCAAGAATTGATTCTTTTTGATTTCTAGTTTCAATTATCAATAATCCCTATGAGGGATTGAAACCTTTTTTAAC
>JAVLCL010000258.1:0-5098 GCA_031580825.1 Halothece sp. Uz-M2-17 | reverse complement strand
TGATTGTTGGGATAGTTTTCATTATTCTTCTGCCTAGAGTGACAAAAGAGAGATACAATCATTAATTTCTGTTACTTGAGAAAACATGAATAACTCTCTGATTCTAGAACTTCAATCGCTAGCGTCAACGCCAGATACAGAAATTGGGTCACTGTTACGTAAAGCGATGTTGGTGGCTGGTAAGCTGAAGCTCTCCGACTTTCGAGCATGGATTGATTGTGAACTAAACGGATACGGTAACCGCGACGTTCCAGAATACCGCAAGACTCAGTGTACACTTCATGTCAGGAATCCGTACCATGGACTACAGCCATTAGTTACTGATAATGACTCCTTTGCAGACACGCTACGGAAGATTGCAATCAAAGACCCAATTGGAAATCTCGTCCATCTTCTAACAGAGTCGAGTGATCAGATGCTAATTTATCCCTTGCCGGATTCGATTGTGGCAAAGTTAATGTACTTGCAAGGAAGATGTGCCCTTCCACCAATTCGATTAGTAAGCTCTGGTGCTCTAGCAACTGTAATCGATTGTGTAAGAACTACGGTTTTGGACTGGTCAATTAATTTAGAAAATGAAGGCATACTTGGTGAAGGGATGGTATTCAGCATGGAAGAGAAAGACAAAGCAAGCAAATCACAGAATATTCACATCCACTCATTTTCGGGAATTTTGGGGGATGTAAGTGGCAGTAATCAGATCGAGCAGCGGATAACTCAAACCATAAACCCAGGCAATTTTCAGGCACTGTCCGACGCCGTTCGACAACTAGGTGCTGATGAGACAGACATTACTGACCTCAAATCTGCAATCGCTTCCGATCCTCAACCAACATCTTCAAAGGATTTAGGACTTCAGACTAGGGATTGGATTGGTCGCATGGTGAGTAAGGCTGCTTCTGGCGGTTTATCTGTGGGTGTTGGAGCCGCTGGAGACTTATTGGCAAAAGCTGTGCTGATGTATTACGGCATCGAATAATGAGCCAAACAATCGTCTGCGTTAAACACAGTATTGCACTATTACCAAAACATCCTAACCCTATTGCGTACTGCTTTATTCTATCTTTGAAGTCTGGAAAGTGCGATCGCTGCTTAAATCAATTCTCTAGCTGATGAGAACGCGATCGAGTAGAGGAAAGCGCGATCGCGCTTTAGGATTAAATTCTCTGACTGATGAGGGCGCGATCTTTAGATTTGATATCTTAAAAGGTAGTCTAATGAGCGAAAAATATGAGCCAATTAAAATACGGAGTTAGTGCGTTTTGGGACAAAGAAGCTCAAGTCTGGGTAGCAGAGAGTGAAAGTGTTCCAGGTTTAGCAACAGAAGCTGAAACATTAGAAGCATTAACCCAAAAGCTAAGAACCCTAGTTCCTGAATTATTGCAGTTGAACCG
The DNA here is from genome assembly GCA_031580825.1 of Halothece sp. Uz-M2-17. GTDB lineage: Bacteria > Cyanobacteriota > Cyanobacteriia > Cyanobacteriales > Rubidibacteraceae > Halothece. Next base: position 3,704 of record JAVLCL010000258.1, on the reverse strand, counting down.
TATTATAGAAGATACCTCAGTCAGGGAAATTGAAATTGAAATAACGAGCCACCGACAAGAAACCGTTCAAATCGCGACATAAATGCCAAAATCTTTTACTCCTGAATTAAAAAAGAGATTAAAAGAGGCTGGTTGCTACTTTGAACGCAGTGGCAAGGGAGATCATGAAGTCTGGTATAGTCCCATTACTGAACGTCGTTTTGTCGTTGACCAATCAATTAAATCTCGTCACACAGCCAATGGGGTACTCAAGCAAGCTGGGTTGCCAAAAGCCTTTTAGCTTTATGTGGATTTTGAGCCCAATCGCTATTTGATTAAAGTCTACTGCATTGGAGAGCGCAATCGGGTCGAGGCGCGCTATCACTTCAAAAAGTATCGCGGTTTTATTCAACTCTATTGCCTCAGAGAGCGCGATCGGTTAAGAGAAGGCGCGATCGCGCAAGTTCTGGTTTCCAATAAGCTACTATGAAAAAAAAATAAGGCGGTTCTCGATAAAGTTATTTGCCCTGAATTAGCGTCGCTATAAACAAATGAAAGTCAAAGAGATCATCCGCCTTATTGAAAATGATGGTTGGCAACTTGCCAGAACTAGAGGCAGTCATCGTCAATATAAACACCCAACAAAGCCGGGCTTAGTTACCATTCCAGGAAAGCCTAATGATGATCTCGCCCCCGGAACTGAAAATAGTATCTTAAAACAGGCTGGAATCAAAAAGTAACAGGTAGGTTGTTAAAATGAACAGATATTTAATCGTAATTGAAAAGACATCAACAGGATATTCCGCCTATTCTCCAGATTTACTAGGCTGTGTCTCCACAGGTACAACAATTGAGGAAGTGAAAGAGAATATGAAAGAAGCAATGCAGTTTCATCTGGAAGGAATGAAAGAAGATGGCTATGAAATTCCAATCCCAACAGCCAGCTCTTCATTTTTAGAAGTTGCTATCTAGAAGACGAGCAAGATGTTGCAGACATGGAAGCGGTAAAACAAGAGATTCAGGAAGAAGATACAATTCCTTGGGAAACGGTTAAAGCCAACTTAGGGCTATGAGCGATCAAATTGAGTTCTCCCGTCGGGCTGAGAAAAACTTGAAACGGCTTTCTCGACAGGATCAGAAACGAATTAGCGACAAAATTGATGCTCTAGCCCAAGAAACTCGTCCTTCGGGTGTTGAGAAACTTCAAGGTAAAGGGGAAGATACTTACCGTATTCGAGAGCGTCTCGTGAGCGGAGAATCAGTGTTTGATTAATTCTCTGGCTTATAGGAATGCGATCGCGCTTTTGAGAAATAGAAGGTACTGGAAACTGGCATCAAATGATGACTCATTCGATAAAATAGACTTTAAAATTTCTGGAATCATCCCCAAGAATATCGCTAGCATATCGAGGAAATGAAGGATGAAGGAGATTCAGCAGTGGCTAAACCTCTTTAACAAAATTATTTGGCAACAATCGGGCTGGCTCAAAAACGACGAGCGTTGGCTTGTCAATGGAGTTGTCATTAGTGTTTCCACATTTTACAGTGAATCCACTCATAAAATGATGTGGAGTGCAAGACCTATGAGTCGGACTTGGTATGTTGAAGCGGAATCAGAAAGAGTATTAATTTTGAACGCGATCGCGCAAATTGAAGAGGAAGTTAACGGATGATTGATTCCGACCAACGATCGCGCAGTGAGCCCTAAGTATGGGTTGACAAATGTTGATCTAAATAGGCAATTAAGCGGGTTTGGGTCCGTTCATTCTCAGAGGGCGTGCCAATGCTCATTCTAATGCCGTTGGCGGTATGACGCAGTAATGTTCCTTGCTGTTGTAAAGTGTTGACTAAATGTTGTTGTTGCTTGTTTTGTTCTTCTCGTGAGGGTAAATTAAGGCGAAAATAGATAAAATTCGCATCACTTTCCCATACTTGAAGACGAGAATCCGTAGTCAGGAAATGATAAAGTTTGTTCCGTTCTTGCTGAGTTTCCGTTATTTTTGACAGTAACTGTTCTCGGTTTTTTAAGGCAACTAAAGCTGCTGCTTGGGAAAAACTCGGTAGATTATAAGGAAGACGAATTTTTTCTAAGGTTTGGGTGACTTGAGGATGGGCGATACAGTAACCGACACGATGGGCAGCTAAACGAAAGGCTTTGGAAAATGTGCGGAGGATTGCCCAATTGGGATGTTCAGGAAGTTCTGTGACTAAAGTATGACCACTAAATTCAAAGTAGGCTTCATCAATAACGACTAAAATATCTTCTGGCAAGTTTTTCAACCAGTCAATTTCACTATTGGTGAGGAGGTTTCCGGTAGGGGAGTTCGGATGGACAACAAAAATTACTTTGACCGCTTGCCCAATTGCACCGGCTTGCGCGATCGCCTGCTCTGCTTGTCCCCGTTTCATGGTAAAATGAGCTTCTTCTCTGGGAATAGAAATGGGAGTGATCCCCAGGGTTTGGGCTAAAACTTTATACATGGAAAACGTCGGTTCCGAAACCAAAATCGAGGCGTTGGTTCCCACACAGGTGGCAATGAGTAGCGAACGAATTAACTCATCTGATCCATTGCCCACAGAAATATAGCTGGAATCGAATTGAAAAGGGCTACTTTCATTCACATACTGCGCGATCGCGCTTTTTAATCCCTCATGACTCCCATCAGGATAACGATTACTCTCAATGACCTTTTGATATTGTTGGGCTAGTTGCTCTTTTTCGTGAGCAGGAAGATCATAAGGACTCTCATTCGTATCTAGTTTATCTATGTGATCGGGCATTGCTATCTCTTCACTATGAGAAGAGTAAGCCAACAATTCTGCAAGATCGGGACGAATGAATTTAAAGGCAGTCTGTGTTGAATGATTGAGCATGATGGAATGAGAGTTCGTTTCTTGGTGAAAATATTAGAGGGAGTCGATCAATAGATTTTTATTTTATAGTTTCTTTATGTTATCTGCTAGGTGTAACGATTCTTCCCAAACAACTACACTCATATTCAGCACACCATTTTTTAAGCTCCATCATAGAATAGATGGGATGACCAATCACGAATTGATTTTATCAGAAAATCACGGGTTTAAAGCCCCACCATAGCGTTCATGAAAATTCAACAAAAGATCCGTGGGACTCCCCCACCTCACGCAGTAGGTGGGGGTCATTGAATTGTGATGCTTAAAATCTCCCAAACGACCAAGCTAATATTCAACTTGAGTTCCGACTAAACAAGTCCCTCCTAAATTAGCACCTTTCAGGTTGACGTGATCAAGCTCTGCACATAAAAGATTCGCTGAATCTAAATTTGCCCCAGCTAAGTTTGCCCCTCGTAAGTCAGCTTCTTCTAAATTTGCCCCACTTAAATTTGCCCCTTGTAATTCTGCATCGGATAAATTCGCCCCTTTCAAATTAGCTCCTTGCAAGTTCACCCCTCGTAAATCACTACCCCGTAAGTCTCCCCCTTCTAAATTTGCTTCACTCAGATTTGCCCCACCGAGAAATGCTCCTGCTAAGCTAACCCGAGATAAGGTCGCTCCCATTAAATTGGCTCCCCGCAGATTACTGCCTCGAAGATCAGCAGCTTCTAGGTTAGCTTGAGTTAAATTAACGCCAATTAGGCTGGCTCGAAGATCAGCTTTAACAAGGTTTCCTCCCAATAAGTTCGCACCATTGAGATACGCAGATTGTAAATTCCCATAGGATAAGTCAACCCCGACTAAATTAGCCC
>JAVLCL010000257.1:0-5119 GCA_031580825.1 Halothece sp. Uz-M2-17 | reverse complement strand
TAAGTTGGCATTTTTGTTCTTAATCTGTCATACCTAATCTAGAAGAGCCAGAAAATTAAAGAACTTTCTTAGAAGATTATTTGAACATTTGCTGAAATTAAACTATTGGCAAGCTGAAATTGAAGCTAATCGCGGTCATTGGGAAGGAGAAATTGCCAACTTTCGTAAGCAAATGAAAGATCAACTGGCAGATAGTCCGAGTTTGAAACCTTATTTAGAAGAAATTTTTGCTGAGTGTTATCAAGATGGACGAGAACTGGCAGCAGCGCGATCGCGCCTTCCCCTTGAAACCTTTCCTGAACAGCCCATTGCCACCTTAGAGCAAGTCTTAGATGAACACTGGCTTCCCTAAAAATCATAAACTTTTATTGCAGATTGTCAAACCCTATGATAATCTAACTCTGTCTAAAGATTTCTTAAAGAAAATCAGTCACCAGTGCCAAGCCATGCAACACAGCAATCTCTTTCCTAAAGCTACAAACCATGGAGATTGTCCCCCATAAGGTGGATTGAGGATTGCGTTGGTTTAAAAAATATGGCAAATCTCTTGTAATCAAGAGAGTAATTCATAAGTTATTATCAATCATCAATTTAATGACTTATGCTCAGAAATATTTTTAGTTTTTTTTATTGAAGTTGTTATTAAGATTAAGGAGAAAATTTGGATCTAACCTTATTAAGACGAGAGTGGTTTTCTAACACACAAAAAGATATTCTTGCAGGAGCAGTAGTTGCTTTAGCCTTGATTCCAGAAGCGATCGCGTTTTCTTTAATTGCTGGGGTTGACCCCAAAGTCGGGTTATATGCCTCTTTTGTTATTGCAGTTATTACTGCCATCTTTGGCGGGCGCACAGGCTTAATTTCCGGTGCAACCGGGGCGATGGCACTGGTCATGGTTGATCTCGTTAAGGAATATGGTCTGCAATATCTCTTTGCAGCAACTATCTTGACCGGAATTTTACAAATTGTCTTTGCTTTATTTAAGCTCGACCAGCAAATGAAATTTGTGCCACGGGCGGTGATGATTGGATTTGTCAATGCCCTTGCGATTTTGATTTTTACCTCACAGTTTCCACAACTGACCAATGCCCCTTGGGAAGTGTATGTGATGGTAGCCATTGGCTTAGGAATTATCTACCTTTTTCCCAGAATCACCAAATCGATTCCCTCTCCGCTCGTTGCCATCGTTTTACTAACCATTGCCTCAATTTTCCTAGAAATTGACGTTCCCACCGTGGGAGATATGGGTGAATTACCCACAGCATTTCCGATTTTTATCCTGCCAGACGTTCCTTTAAATTTAGAAACCTTAGAAATTATCTTCCCCCCCGCTTTAACCCTGACTATTGTCGGGCTACTGGAAACTTTACTCACCGCAGCCCTACTGGATGAATTAACCGATACCCCCAGTGATAAAAACCGCGAAGCGAAAGGTCAAGGCATTGCCAATATTGTCACAGGTTTCTTCGGCGGAATGGCAGGGTGTGCCATGCTAGGTCAATCCGTGATTAATATCCAGTCTGGGGGGCGGAAACGCATCTCCACCTTTACCTCTGGGATTTTATTACTCTTTTTCATTCTTGTTCTCGGAAATTGGGTGCAGCAGATTCCCATGGCTTCTCTGGTTGCCGTGATGATTATGGTTTCCATTGGCACCTTTAGCTGGTCATCCATTCGCAATATTCCCCGAGTGCCTCGCAGTGAAACCTTTGTCATGGTAACAACAGTATTAATTACCATCTTTACTCATAACTTAGCCATTGGCGTAGTCGTGGGAATTGCCCTTAGTACCCTTTTCTTTTCCCGTAAAATTGCCCAAGTCGTCTTTGTGGATAAAACCTTAAGCCCGGATGGGATGCACCGCACTTATAGTGTCGCTGGACAAATTTTCTTTGTCTCCGTCGAACAGTTTTTGAACGCCTTTGATCTTAAAGAAGAAGTTGAAAAGGTAACAATTGATCTCTCCAATGCCCATATTTGGGATCAGTCTGCGGTCAATGCCATTGACAAAGTGATCATTCAATTTCGTCGTCACGGGGCAGATGTGGAATTGGTGGGATTGAATGAAGATAGTGCCAAAATGCTCGATCGCCTTGCCATTCACGATAAACCTGATGCCCTTGAACAAATGGCGAGTCACTAAATTACAGTTAATTAAAAAATCATGAAACACATTCTTTTATGCACCGATGGCTCTGCTTTTGCCCAAGAAAGCTATCACTATGCAGCTTGGCTTGCCCCTCGCCTTGATGCTTGTGTTGATGTTTTGTATGTCACCGATATTCGTTCCCAAAAATCCATTGAAACCGGAAATTTAAGTGGCAGTATCGGCATTGATGCAGCGAAAGATTTACTAGGCAAGCTCGTTGAACTCGAACATGAGAAAGCCAAAATCAATCATGAGCGGGCAAAACTGATCCTTGAAGATGCGAAACAACGGCTAGCGTCTGACGGAGTAGAAGATGTAAAGACGATCCACGAAACCGGTTTTCTGGTGGATTGTTTTCACGAATTTGAAACCAACGCTGATTTAATTATTTTGGGTAAGCGAGGAGAAAATGCCCCCTTTGCCTCCAATCATTTAGGCGGGAATACTGAACGCATCTTGCGAGGAAGTCATAAACCTTGTTTAGTTACGCCTCGTCAATTTAAGCCCATTCAACGCTTACTCTTTGCCTATGATGGTGGGAAAAGCTGTCAGAAAATGTTGCGATTTTTAGTGGAGTCACCCGCTTTCAAAGGACTAGAACTCCATATTCTTACTGTCGCTAGAACGGCTCAAGATAAAAAAGCCCAAAAACGGAATCAAGAAGCAGCAGAACAAACACAAGAAGCAGGGTTTGACCCCATTTGTCAAATTTTAGAAGGCGATCCCGAAAAGATGATTGCCAGTTACGCTGATGGTCACGATATTAGCCTCATTATCATGGGCGCTTACGGACATCGTCGAATTCGTTCCCTTGTTATTGGGAGTACAACCGCGCAAGTGCTCAGAAGTACCCAACTTCCTGTATTGTTATTTCGCTAGATGAATTAAACTAATTCTGGATTATTGGAAAATTTTATATGAACATCACGAACACGATTCATTTTCGGAATCTCCAAGGGGATATTCTAGGGGGAATCACGACGGCGGTTGTTGCGCTCCCGATGGCATTAGCGTTCGGAATTGCCTCTGGGGCTGGGGCTGCTGCTGGTTTATGGGGAGCCGTTTTAATTGGCTTTTTTGCAGCCTTATTCGGCGGAACCCCGAGCCTAATTTCTGAGCCAACGGGTCCGATGACCGTCATTGTCACCGCCGTGATTACGGAACTTACAGCCAATAACCCAGAACAAGGGTTAGCCATGGCATTTACTGTCATTATGATGGCGGGGGGATTTCAAATTCTGTTTGGGGTACTCCGCTTGGGACGGTATATCACCATGCTCCCTTATAACGTCATTTCCGGTTTTATGACAGGGATTGGGGTGATTTTAATCTTCGTCCAACTTGCGCCATTTTTAGGACAAGAAACCCCAGAAGGAGGGGTGCTCGGTGTTCTCAGAAATCTCCCGATGCTCATTTCCAATCTTGACCCTTGGGAAACTCTGTTAGGGATTATTACCCTAGCCATTTTATTTTTATATCCTTCTCGCTGGAAACGAGTGGTTCCGCCTCAGTTAATTGCTCTGATTATTGGGACAGCCATTTCCATGATTTTTTTCAGTGGGATGGAGATTCGGACCATTGGCACCATTGGTGAAATCACCCCTGGTTTACCCGACTTACAACTGCCAACCTTTACGGCGGGTAATTTACGCTTGATGTTTGTCAATGCCATTATTTTGGCAACCGTTGGCTCGATTGACTGTTTGCTGACTTGTGTCGTTTCTGAGGGCTTAACTCGTCAAGACTACAAAGCGAATAAGGAGTTAATTGGTCAAGGAATTGCAAACTTAATTACAGGTTTTGGCGGTGGCATTGCTGGATCGGGTGCAACAACTCCTACTGTGGTGAATATTCAAGCCGGGGGACGGACTGCGGTATCGGGTTTAACACGAGCGTTAGTGTTATTAGTGATTGTACTCTGGGCTGCGCCGTTAACCACTGGCATTCCTTTAGCAGTCTTAGCGGGAATTGTCTTAAAAGTCGGGATTAATATTATTGATTGGGGCTTCTTAAAACGGGTTCACAAAATTTCTTGGAAAGCTGCGGGAATTGTCTATGGTGTTGTCCTGCTGACGGTATTTGTTGATTTAATGGTCGCCGTAGCGGTTGGCGTGTTTATTGCTAATATTCTCACCATTGATCGCCTCTCCCAAGTCCAAAATAATGCGGTGAAAGCCGTGACGGATGCGGATGATCAAATTGTCCTTAGTCCTGAGGAAAAAGAAATTCTAGATGTTGCCAATGGGCGGGTTTTATTGTTCCATCTCAGTGGTCCCATGATTTTTGGCGTAGCAAAAGCGATCGCGCGAGAACATCGTGCTATTGATAGTTATGATGTTTTAATCGTTGATTTAAGCGAAGTTCCCGTTTTAGGGGTTACGTCTTCCTTATCGATCGAAAATGCGATTCAAGAAGCACTCAACGCCAAACGGGAAGTCATGATTGTTGGGGCAACGGGCAAAGTGAAAAACCGGTTAGAAAGCCTCGGGATTGCTGGTTTAATTCCTGATGAACACTGGATGCAAGATCGCTTAGAGGCTCTAAAACAAGGTCTCGCAATTGTTCAATCAGAAGAAAAGATGATACAAAATTCTTAATTTGTAGTCATTAGTCATTAGTTCTTGGTTAATCCTCTCTCTCTCTCCCTGTTATGTCCACAGCCACCCTCACTCAAAACACAACCCTTAACATTGGTTCAGTCACGGTTAACAGTTGCGTCTTACAATCCCCGTTATCCGGCGTGACAGATCAGGTGTTTCGGCGTTTAGTGCGTCGTTACGCCCCAGAATCCATGCTTTATACGGAAATGGTCAGTGCCAAAGAAATTCATCATTTAAAAGAACTCCCACAAGTGATGAATATTGCCCCGGATGAAACCCCGATTAGCATTCAATTGTTTGACTGTCGCCCCGATTTTATGGGAGAAGCAGCACGCAAAGCGGTTGCAGAAGGAGCGCAAACCGTTGATAT
>JAVLCL010000255.1:0-5152 GCA_031580825.1 Halothece sp. Uz-M2-17 | reverse complement strand
TCGGGAAATAAAACCGCGCGATCGCCGAATGGACTCGCAATCTCACCGCCTAAAATATAAGCCACAATATCTCCCGTTTCCCAATCAAATAAGAAATCTTCAATCCAACCCACTGAATCACTTGTGCGAGACATTCGGATCGGAGTGAGATGCAGTTGACGGAACACATCACAAGGAGTCTCTATATCGAAATAAGAGTAGCTTAAAACCGCATCCGGTCCCACAACCGCCACTTCATCTAAAGGGATATACCCCTCATCACTACTGAAATAAGAAGCACAACCGGAATCATCCACCCAAACTTCATCAATCTTGCCATAACCGGTTGCGGTGCTACGATCCATTGCCATTAATCCGATCATCTGGCTACGACGAATGACATTAATCATGACGATACACCTCCTCTGATGCGTGAGGATGAAACGTGATTAGATTTAGACAATCTACTTTGATCTTAAATAAAAATTTTGGAAAGTTGCTATGGGTTAATTCCCTCCACAAAGGTTAGTATGACCGAACTAGGAATCAACTTTATAGAGCTAAAATTTATGAGTTACTACCATTTGATGCTTGTTCTTCTAGCCACCCATTAAAACTTATAATTGCTTGTTGAATTTTCTGGAACACTGATTCCAAATTAGAGGCTAATTCTTGAACTCGTTCTGTTTTGAGTTCCACATTATAGGTATGTAACACTAAGTGGGGAAATTTACGATATTCATCCAATTCTAATAAAAGAGAACCACTCCACAAAGGAGGACGATCTTCACCTCCAACATCCGCAACTGGTCGTAATAATGCTTGATGCCAATTTTTTCCCTGTGGTAAGCTGCTATCGAATGTAACAGCAACAGATTCACTAATTTTCTCACATTCTGGATAAAAATCATTTAAGTCATTTCCCTCGATGCGATCGCGCCCTTTTAAACTGACTAAATTAGGTTGATCTAAGCGTAATCTTACTAAACCACACAGCGTTAAAATAATTAACTTATACTCTAACCCATTTGAGACCTAAAAAATGACACGATTTTATCACAAAATATCAGTGAAATAGATTTACATTGCTATCAAATAGTGATCATATTCATGGTTTACCACCGTTGACGACGGGCGAGTTTAGAAAGCAAACCCAGCGCGATCGCGCCCACAAATAATAAATAGATCACCCCACCAGGAATAAACGTTAAAATCCCGACTCCTCGCAAAATGTAAACAACAATCGTGATCACAATTAAACCAACGCTTAATCCCAAAAGAAGGTTAGCGTAGGGGGTTGTCGAATTGGACATCATGAATAACCTGCGCTCTAAGCTAAGCTGTGAAAAGAACACTGAGATCTAAAAATACACCAAAATTCAAGAGAGGAGTATCATGCAACCCCAAATTAACTGCGCCGAAGCCTGTGTTAACGGGTGTGTTTTAGGCGATCAATGTCCCCATAAAGAATATGCCACAGAAGCCTCTAAATTTATTAATAATACATCCCTCGACCAGATGCTAGATATGGCGGAAGAAGCGGTGAGAAAGAAAAAAGCGCAACCTCCAGAACCCACGCAATGGGTGATCCCAGACGATATTTAATCCTTCATTAAACGGTCAATCATACGACTGGCTTGGGAACCATAACCACCACCAAAGAGATTAAAGTGGTTAAGGATGTGATAAAGGTTGTAAAGATCTTTGCGCTGTTTGTAGCCTGCATCCAGTTCCCAAGCAGCATTATAACCCTGATAAAACGCTGCGGGAAAACCGCCAAACAATTCACTCATTGCAAGATCCACCTCGCGATCGCCGTAATAGGTCGCTGGATCGAGAATAACCGGTTCTCCCGCTTGTGTCACCGCAGCATTCCCCCCCCATAAATCGCCGTGAACTAAAGACGGTTGCGGGTGATGATCTGCTAACACTTCTCGCACTTTCTCCACCACTTTTTTCGTATCGGGATAGTTTCCTCCTCTTCGTTTTGCTAACCGGACCTGATAGCCAATGCGATGTTCTGCAAAAAAATCAGCCCAATTCTCCATCCAAGTATTAATTTGAGGGGTAGAACCAATGGTATTATTACGATGCCAACCGAATTGTTCGGCTACTCCCTTGCGGTGCATCTCGGCTAACTGTTTTCCCATCGCTTCCCAGACTTCAGAACCGCCACCGCGCCCAAATTCTAACCATTCCATGACAATATAAGCAGCATTATCGGTGGTTCCCCAACAAATGGGCTGAGGGATGCGAATGGTGTGAGTTTCATACATTTCTTTTAATCCCACCGCTTCTGCTGCAAACATTTCATATTCGGAAGCGCTGTTAAACTTCAGAAAATAGGTATCCGTTCCATCGGTAATGGCATAACTTTGATTGATGGAACCGCCACCCACTGAACGCCGATCTTTAATCTCAAAAGGTTTTCCGGTTGCTTGAGAAATTTGTTTTGCAATCTCTGTCCACATCAGTTTTAATCCTCTTTCACCTCTCAGCAATCATATCAATTGTGTCCTTGTTTGTGGCGCACAGATAATTCAGAAGCAAGATTAATCGCTGCTTTCAAGCTGTCATATTTGGCGATTCCTTTTCCTGCAATATCAAAGGCGGTTCCGTGATCCGGAGAGGTGCGAATAAACGGTAAACCAATGGTGGTATTAATCGCTTCGTCAAATGCCATTAATTTTACCGGAATTAACCCTTGGTCATGATACAAGGCGAGATAGGCATCCGCAGCCGTTGTATTGGCATCCTGAAACCAAGCATAACCCGGTTTAACCCATAAGGTATCTGGGGGGACTAATCCTACTAATTCTACATCAGGATAGCTCTCACGGGCTTGTTTGAGCCAAGGGAATAACCAATCTTGTTCTTCTGTCCCTAATTGTCCCGCTTCTCCACTATGAGGATTTAAACCCGCGATCGCGATTTGCGGGGTTGCAATGCCAAAGTCTTGTTTTAAAGTCCGAATTAACAAGTCTAGCTTTTGCGTCATCAAGGCTGGGGTTAAGGTTTCTGGAACGGCTTGTAAGGGAATATGAGTGGTCGCTAGGAGTGTGCGTAATGTCCAACCCGTATGCGGCGATCGCGCAACAAATAGCATCCCAAACTGTTCGACTTGGGAAAATTGGGCTAAGACTTCCGTTTGTCCTGGATAAGGGTGTCCTGCTAATTTCCAACAAGATTTAGCAATGGGAGAGGTGACGATCCCATCAAAGTTTCCTGCTAACGTTTCCTCAATGGCGGTTTTCAGATAAGCAAAACTGGCTTCCCCACTGGCTGCATTTCCCGATCCCACGGTAATCTCTTCTAAGGTTGTTGCAGAAAGGGGAACGTCTAATAAAGCAATCTCATCAACTGAGACTAAATTAGACAGATGGTTTAACTGTTGTGCTGTTTCTTCCAGCAGTGATCGCGTTCCCACAACCGTTATTTCACATTCTTCTCTAAGCGAAGAATCAGCTAAGGCTTTTAATACAATTTCCGGTCCAATTCCTGCGGGATCTCCTAAAGTTAGGGCTAAGCGCGATCGCTGCTTTTGTTTCATCATTATATCTTCTTAGTTCTTGGTTCTCCTCCTCACCCACAAGGACGAAGTTTAAACCGCACAGCTACGGCGGTAATATTATCATGACCCTGTTTTTCCTTAGCCAAATGAATAAAATCTAACAAACTTTTTTCGAGATTTGTCTTGGATTGTAACCAAGGGCTGAGATGGCTTTCTCCATAACTTTCCAAGAAATCCCCATCTGATAAGCCATCACTACACAACAGTAATAAACTATCCTCTTGTATCTCCAAATATTGGATGTCGGGATTAACCTTACTATTTTTGCGGGGACCTAAGGCTTGGGTTAATTGATAGGCATTTGCAAGATTGTAAGCCTCTTCTGGAGACATTCCTTTCGCAATTTCCCGTTGACCCACTTCATGATCCACCGTCAACTGGTAAACATCCCCATAGCGATTGACTTGGTAGGCGCGAGAATCTCCTACGTGCGCGATCGCCACTTGAGTATCTTGCACTAACGCCATGACGAGAGTGGTTCCCATGCGTCCTGCACCCGATCGCGCTTTTTCTTGATTCACCTCATGAATTTTTGCATTCGCCAATAAAATCCCTTCTCGAATCGTTTCTTCATCGGGAAGGTCGTCTTCCCAATGAGTTTCAAAATACTGTTGTAAAATTTCTACTGCCATTGCACTAGCGACTTCACCCGCAGAATGTCCCCCCATGCCATCACAAACAATATACAACCCTCGCACTTGCGTTGTTGCCCCTTGGGGAGACTCTTCTTGGCAAATCTGGGTTTGAATTCCAAAATAGTCTTCATTATGGCGACGACGACCAATATCAGTTCCCCCAGCATGATCAATGCGGTCTAATTGCATCGCAAACGCCATCGTGGGAGCGTCTTCAGCATCTGTCATTAAATCACCCAAAGCTGATTCGGCTTCTTGTTCAAAATTATCTTCGTGATCGAGGGGTTGATTATAATCTTCAGTTTGACTCATTGTTAGCTATAGGATTCTGAATCAAGAATAATTTGTCATCTCAGACGCGGAACATCAACCAGCCTTCCGTCGGGAGAATAGCATAGCAGACGCAGCGATTGACACTTGACAATTTATCATGAACAATCTGTTCGTAGGTATTTGTTGACTTTACTCACTAAGGGTTAAAATCCTAATATGGAGATAGGATCACATGTGAGGATTCTTTTTTTTAATCGCAACCCAACTTTTTTTATCACTCCTCCTAAGTGATTGAGTTTCAATTTGATAGCTCTCGAAAAATAGGTTTGCGGTTTTCCCCATTGTCTATTCTTATATTGTCCATTGTCCATACTTAAATTCTTGGAATTTGGATAACTTGTAAATTATTCATGGCGCATCAAATTTTAGTAATAGAAGACGAAGACGTAATTCGAGAAACAATTGTTGAACTGCTGGTTGCTGATCAGCTTGATCCCATCCAAGCGGATAATGGGGAGCAAGGAATCACACTGGCGATCAGTAAACAACCGCAATTAATTATTTGTGACATTCTAATGTCTGATATTAGTGGTTATCAAGTTTTAGAGGAGCTAAGGAATAGACCTGAAACGCGTTTCATTCCCTTTATTTTCTTAACCGCTAAAGCTTCTCACCAGTCTTATCGGGAAGGCAT
>JAVLCL010000256.1:0-5152 GCA_031580825.1 Halothece sp. Uz-M2-17 | reverse complement strand
GGGGGGCGGTAATCGCTGAAGATAAACCCGGCACCATTTCCACCTCACAACCAATGGCTTTTAAGGCTTCAATCTCTTCTCTCGCGCGACCAAAAATAAACGGATCACCATTTTTTAAGCGAACCACATATTGGTTACGTTGAGCATAATGAACTAAGAGACGGTTAATTTCACTTTGCGGTGTGCTTTTTTCTCCACCTCGTTTCCCAACATAAACTTTGTGACAGCTTTCTGGAACCAGATCTAAAATCGCCTCATCCACTAAAGCGTCATAAATTAAAACATCTGCTTTTTGTAAATAGTCTTGTGCTTGTTGAGTTAAATAGTGCGGACTTCCTAAACCAGCCCCAATCAAATAAACTTTCAAGGTTTTCAATTAATCGTAATCTGAAAAAAACTTTGTATCCTTTGTGTCTTTGTGGTTAAAATACTTGACTCTTCTAGGGTGGTTATGACAAAATAGTAGTAAATAATGCCTAAAAAGCCTGCTATGCTTGCTTTACAGAATTGTAAAAATCAAATTTTTCTAAAATTTGATTTTTGTTTCGTTTCACCCCCTGAATTGACTGGGTATTCAGCCGTTATCAATGTATAAATTAGTATATCTAGTCTAGAAGAGCCAAATACTTTAACTCTCTTTGCGGTCTTATAAACAACCCCGAACCGTTGCCACAACAGACTGAGCCAGAGCATCTAAATCATAACCTCCTTCTAGCCCCAATAAAACCTTAGGTGTAACCGATAGAGCCATTTCAGTTAACCTCTGATAGTCTTCAGGAGACAGAGCAACCTCTGCTAAAGGATCAGCAGTATTGCCATCATAGCCAGCACTCACGAGTAATAAATCGGGTTCAAACTGGCTTAAAAAGGGAATCACTTGTTTTTCGATGAGAGGTTGATACTGATTCCAAGTGCTACCCAGTAATATCGGGAGATTCAGAACGTTGTTATACATTCCTCGTTCTTCCGGTTTTCCGGTTCCGGGATAGCAAGGAGACTGATGCAGCGAACAGTAAATAATATTTGGGGAATCTTCTACGAGAGACTGTGTCCCATTCCCATGATGAACATCCCAATCTAAAATCGCCACCCGATTCACCTCTGGTTGGGTTAAGGCATAATGAGCTGCGATCGCGCAATTAGAGAATAAACAAAAGCCCATCCCCCGTTTTTTCTCCGCATGATGACCGGGGGGACGCGCTAACACCAAACTCGGCTGCTGGGTTCTTAACACTTGATCCACCCCATCAAACCAAGCACTCACCGCCAGTAAGGCAATTTCATAACTATCCGCAGACACCGGCGTATCTGGATCCAGTCGTCCCCCTCCCTCTTTGGCAAGTCGTGCTACTTCTTGCACATATTCAGAGGTATGGAAGGTTTCCACCCAAGATAAAATATCTCGTGTTTGATGGGGAGTTGGTTCTTGCCAATTTAACGTTGTTTCGCTAAATGTTGTCTGTAATGCGGAAACGATGGCTTTGAGACGCTCGGGTCGTTCTGGATGAAAGCGTCCGGTGCGATGTTTCAGAAACTGATCAGAATAAATAATCGGTAGCATATCAAAACCATGAAGCAGTTGCGCGATCGCGCTTCCATTGTACCAGCAGACTCTAAGATAGCGGTGCTGACTGTTCTAGAGAAACCTCTTCTAACAGTTGACTTTCACACCAGTGTAATCCTTGATATAAATCAGAAAAGTGTTTGCAATAGTGATTATCCGTTTCTAAGGCTTCTCCCCGAGTCAGTTTATATTCCACAGAGGGCTTTAAATTGGTATAAACGATGGTAATTTGTTTTTGATAAGCAAGTCGTAAAATCTTAGCACAGCTTAAAACCGCAGAGGCATCCAGTCCTTCCAGTCGGCTACCGTCAATAATCAAATAGGAAGGTTTGTGCTTTTCTTCGTGATTGAGAAGTTGGCGAAACTTCTCAACTAAGCGATTTGCTGTGGCAAAGAAAATATAGCCCTGTAGTTGCCAGAGTTGAATTTGGTGGGCTTTTTCTTGGAGGAGATGATTCGCAGAAAATGAAAGCATCTCCGTTTTCCGTTCGATGCCATCCCAATCATCATTAATGATTTCCTGTTGCGTGTAATTGTATAAAAAGAGAAGCAATTGCGCTGCAAAACCGACAGCAATTCCTTCTAAAAAGCCAACTGTAAAAATAACAATCAGTGAAGCGATGATGATCAAATATTCAGAGATATCCAGTTGAAACCAAGTTCGGTAAACCCATTGGATCACCAGCGCAAGACCTAAATAGAAAGATAAAGCACCAATAACGGGGCGAGGAAAGAAGGACAATAAAGAAGGACCCAAGAAAAGAACGGCAATACTGACTAAAGCGCAAATCACCCCTGTCAGTCTGCGACTTGCCCCCATCTTAGAAACAAGGATTGTACTGGGGAGGGCTTGGTTTCCTGCCATACCACTACCAACACCAGCGATAACATTACCGAGTCCTACGGCTTCTAGAGTACGATTAAGATCGATATCGCGCCGAACAAATAACTCAATCCCATTTTTGGTGAGAACCAATTCCAGAAGACAAATAAAAATCACCGACGCGATCGCGTCCCAATTTTGCAGAATTACTGACCAGTGAATCCCACCCCACTGCGAAGGCATTAAAGGCTGCCATAACTGACTCTCTTCAATGGCAAAACTCAGCAACCAGTCTTCGGCTTTTGCTTCTGTAAAGGAAGTACCCGTCAGTAAAAATCCGAGATAAAAGATCCCGATAAAAGTCAGCAGTGTCCCCGGAATAATCAGAAAATGCTTGTAACGATTGGAAACGAAAAGCAGAATTAAAGCACAAATCACCCCAGTGATCCAATTGGGGAGCACCTCAGGTTGCAAGTACACCGCTAGCTGAGAGAATCGAAATTCAACATCAGTCATCACTTGCAACGAACCCTGAATTAAGATTAAACCAGTTCCTCCCATAAAGCCCCCAATAACCGGATGAGGAATTAGCTGGACTTGATTACCCAGTTTCAATCGTCCCAACAGTAGCAGTAATAATCCAGATAGAATCGTACTAATGACAATTCCAGCGATAACGGTGAGTAGAATCTCTTGTGGGGGAAAAGAATCATTCATCTGGAGCGCGATCGCGCTGGCGAGAGCAGCCAAAACCGCCGTCGGGGCAGCCAGGGGCGTGGCAATAATCCCAGGAAAGGGAGCGAGTAAAGCCACAACAATTCCAATGACCACATTACTAAAAATTGCCATGCCAACCCCCGTGGAAAGATATCCAGAGAGAGGACCGGCAAAAATCAGTGCTGCGTAGGAAATGCCTCGAATCACGGCAATAATACCGGTCACTAAACCAGCACTCAAGCTCGGTAACAGGTTTTGAGGCTGAAATTGGTCAATTAAGTCAGCAACAATTTTTGATTGAGTGGTTTCCTCACTCGTTGCAGGATCTGTCATAGAAATTCGGTATGATACAAAATTGATTGATCAGTGCTGTATAGAGAATAGCCAGACTAACAATCTCTCCCTCACCCTAATCTACAAGACAGGGTTGACTAAGTAATCTTGAATACAGAATATCTTCTGGAAAGCCATAGATTTTGCGGAGAAGAAATCTTTCTAATATTCCTAATCAAACCTGCTAAGCTCTACTTTGCTACCTTAAAAAAGAAGGAATTATCGAAACATCGCCATGTTACAACCCGCTCGCATTTCCAACATTGTCCCCGACTCAATTGGGGAAGAATTGGGGTTTGAAATTGGGGACGCGATCGTTGCCATCAACGGAGAACGCCCTCGGGACTTAATTGATTATCAATATCTCTGTGCAGAAGAAGAACTTACTCTAGAAGTTCTCGACAAATATGGCGAAACCCACTACATCGAATTAGAAAAAGACTATGACGATAATTTAGGATTAGAATTTGAAACCGCTTTGTTTGACGGTCTGATTCAATGTAATAATCGTTGTCCCTTCTGCTTTATTGACCAACAACCCCCCGGTAAACGAGAAAGCCTTTATCTCAAAGATGATGACTATCGCCTGAGTTTCCTCTATGGGAGCTATTTAACTTTAACGAATCTCACTCAACGCGAATGGGATCGCATTGCCCAAATGCGCCTCTCTCCCCTTTATGTTTCTGTTCATGCGACAGAACCGGAATTAAGAGCAAGACTGCTTAAAAATCATCGTGCTGGGCAAATTTTAGAACAATTGCAATGGTTTCAAGACCATCAACTCCAAATTCATGCGCAAGTTGTTGTTTGTCCTGAAATTAACGATGGAAGGCATTTGGAACAAACCCTGCGCGATCTCGCTCAATTCCATCAAGGAGATCTCCCAACGGTAATGTCTGCTGCGGTAGTTCCTGTGGGATTAACCCGCTTTCGTCCCCCAGAAGATGAACTGATTCCAGTCAGTACCGAAAAAGCGCAAAGTATTATTCAACAAGTGCAATCCTTACAAAACGAATTTCAGGGAAAACTGGGAACAAATTTTGCTTGGCTAGCAGATGAATGGTTTTTAATTGCCCGTGAAGAACTGCCACCTGCTTCTCACTACGAAGACTATCCCCAGTTAGGGAATGGGGTGGGTTCGATTCGTCAATTTATTCAAGAATTTCAGACGACCGCTCAAGATCAGCTTCCTCCAGAAATTAATCCGCCCCGCCGTTTCACGTGGGTCGTTGGGAATGCAGTGGAATTTGCCTTTCAACCTCTCGTTGCCCAACTCAACACCGTCTCTGGCTTAACGGTTGAGTTAATCCCTTGTCGCAGTGACTATTGGGGACAAGAGATTACGGTTACGGGTTTACTCACGGGAGAAGATCTCCTAAAAACTCTCTCTCAAAAAGATTTAGGAGACGGTGTGTTACTACCGTCTTTGATGTTGAAAGATCATGATACTCGATTTTTAGATGATGTCACCTTAGAAACCCTTCATGAACAGTTAAACTGTCCGATCTATTCGGTGAGGGATATTACCCATTTGCTTGAAACTTGCTTGTTAGATTCGCTCCCGAATAAAATGTCAGAGGAATTTTCTCATGCAGACTTGGTTTCTTGAGATGTCAATGTCAAGATAGAGATATGTATGAAGTGTGTTTTTATGGTTAACGAGTTGATGAATTTAACATCGGCTTTCAGGAGTGAAAACGGAACGAAATTAATAT
>JAVLCL010000254.1:0-5168 GCA_031580825.1 Halothece sp. Uz-M2-17 | reverse complement strand
CTCGTAAGCTGACTCTAACAAACCAGGTCCCAATTGGCGATGAACTTCAATTGCTCCTCCAATCACTTCTCCCGATATCTCATTTAAATATTCGATCTCTGTGCTCTCTGTGTCTCTGTGGTTCAAAACTCTTCCTCATCTTTCTCTACTACCGATAGCTTAATTATAAATAATTTCTGCTAAAATCTTCTAGAAAACCTTAACTTAACCCGAAAATTGAAACCTCAAATTCCGTCCCAACGTTGGAAAATTACAGAACTTAATTCTGAAAAAACTGCTCCTTTAATAGAAGCAACGGGCTTATCTCCACTCTTAGCTCAAGTTTTAATTAATCGTGGATTTTTAACTCCTGATCAAGCAAAGGTTTATGTTAATCCAGAAATAGAAGGTTTACCTTCTCCTACTGAAGAATTTTCAGATTTGGAACAAAGTATTGATTTAATTATTGAAGTAATTACGGAACAAGAAAAGATTATTATTTGCGGGGATTATGATGCTGATGGGATGACCAGTACCGCGCTTCTATTGCGAACGTTACGATATTTAGGGGCGGATGTGGATTATTTAATTCCCAGTCGGATGAAAGAAGGGTATGGGATTAATAGTCGCATTGTGGAAGAATGTGCGAGTAATGGGGTTGGTTTAATTTTAACGGTTGATAATGGAATTGCTGCTTATGATCCGATTTATCGCGCTGTAGAGTTAGGACTACAAGTGATTATTACGGATCACCATGATCTACCAGAACAATTACCGCCAGCAGATGCAATTTTAAACCCAAAGTTGTTACCAGAAAGTTCTCCTTATCGCGGATTAGCTGGGGTGGGAGTGGCGTATATTCTAGCCGTCGCCACAGCACAGAAATTAGGGAAGCTGCAAGGATTTACCGCCCAACTTTTAGAATTATTTACATTAGGAACAATTGCCGATTTAGCCCCTTTAATTGGTGTCAACCGCCGTTGGTTAAAACGAGGCTTACGTCAACTTCCCAAATCAGAAATTCCAGGAGTACAAGCGTTAATGCAGGTGAGTGGGGTTAATGATACTCAAAAAGCAGTTAAGCCGGAGGATATTGGGTTTCGTTTAGGACCAAGAATTAATGCCATTGGACGGATTAGTGATCCGCAAACGGTGATTGAATTATTAACAACGGATGACGAGGGAATTGCTTTAGAGAAAGCGATGCAATGTGAACAAGTCAATGCGAAACGTCAAGAACTTTGTGCACAAATTGAAGAAGAAGCTATTGCTTATTTGGAAACCGGAGAACTTGATTGGTTGCGCGATCGCGCGATGGTCATTATTCAGCCCAATTGGCATCATGGGGTGATTGGAATTGTTGCCTCTCGTCTGGTAGATAAGTTTGGGACACCCGTTTTTATTGGGACTTATGAAGATGAAGAACAAACTCAAATTCGCGGATCAGCAAGAGGGATTCCTGAGTTTAATGTCTTTGATTCTCTGGAATACTGTCATGATTTACTAGAAAAATTTGGCGGACATAAAGCAGCCGGTGGCTTTAGTTTAGCAGCCGAAAATTTAACGGCATTTCGGGAACGGTTGAGCGAATTTGCCCATCAATATTTAGAACCTAAACATCTCAAACCCTTAATTAAAATTGATGCAACCGCAGATTTTACTCAATTAAATCCTCATCTCTATCAGCAAGTGGATAGTTTACAACCGTGGGGAATTGGGAATGAAGAACCGATCTTTTTAAGTCAAAATGTTACTGTTGCTGAACAACGGGTGATTGGTAAAAATCATTTGAAATTAAAGTTGAGACAAATTATTAATGATCAGACTGTAGAAAAAAGCGCGATCGCGTGGCGATGGGGAAACTATTTTCCCTTACCGAAACAAATGGATATTGCTTATAAATTAAGAGAGAATCACTGGCAAGGGAACATTAGTTTAGAACTTGAGTTATTAGGGTTTCGCTTACCGGAAACAACGCAACAGCAAGAAACTACTTATAATTATCAAGGACGCACCTATCACTGTCAGTTATGGCATGATCTGAACGAATTAAGAATTGAAAATGACCAAGGAAACCTTCTTATTTTACATCAAGGAAAACGCACTGGACACCTTAAAACTAATAGTCAATCCTTAAAAGAAATTAATGTCACCGCTTCCCCCTACTACGAAATTATTAAAGCAGCCATTTCTGCGCTAAAAGATTAAATCCTATTTCAATTTTGAACTCAAAATCATCGTGAGTCAGTTACTTATCCTTCTTGCGTTAGGGGGGAATCGCTCACGAAGGGGCTAAAATTAAGATTGCATCGTATCCCAGAGAGGAAAAGTTATGCCACAATTTCTCATTACTTGGATTGCAACCGCGATCGCGCTGCTGATTACTGCGAAAATTGTTCCCGGTTTAGTTGTCGATAGTGTCTCTGCTTCTATTATCGGGTCAGCCGTCTTAGGGTTCGTTAATGCAATTGTCAAGCCAATTTTATTTATATTTACACTTCCCTTAACCATCCTTACACTTGGTTTATTTTTACTCGTTCTCAACGCAATTACTTTCGGAATTGTTGGCTATTTAACGCCAGGTTTTACCGTGAATGGTTTTTTTCCTGCGCTTTTCGGTTCGCTCATTCTTTCTTTTATTGCTGGATTATTAAACCAGCTTTTCCAAGGAGAACTGGATTAAATCCTATTTTCTAACCTGGATGTCGTAAGGAGTTTATAAAAATGTCAACAAACATACGAAAATTTCTAACTTATGTCATTGTCCTTGTTTTTGGGGTTTTAATGGGTGGTGGAGGCTACCAAGTGCTTCCTTCGCAAGCAGATACGGTTCCCCAAAATGAACTCATCGCTCAAAGTAACAGTCCTCAAGCCATTACCAATCGTTTTGTGAGTTTGGCTGTGGATCAAGTTGGCGGAGCGGTCGTTCGCATTGATACCGAAAGAACTGTTACCCAAACCAATCCTTTTGCAGATGATCCCTTCTTCCGTCGCTTCTTTGGTGATGACTTTTTCCCCAATGGATCGCGAGAAAGACGGTTACGGGGTCAAGGATCAGGGTTTATTATTGATAGCAACGGGATTGTTCTCACAAATGCCCATGTTGTGAATCAAGCAGATCAAGTGAGTGTGAACTTAAAAGACGGGCGCACCTTTGATGGGAAAGTTTTAGGGGCGGATACGGTGACTGATTTAGCCGTGATTAAAATCCAAGGTCGAGATTTACCGACTGTTCCCCTTGGCGATTCCGACCAAGTGAGAGTGGGCGATTGGGCGATCGCAGTCGGAAATCCCTTAGGCTTAGATAATACCGTTACTTTAGGCATTATCAGCACCCTCAACCGTCCTAGTGCAAAAGTCGGCATTCCCGATAAACGCCTTGATTTCTTACAAACCGATGCTGCGATTAATCCGGGTAACTCTGGTGGTCCTCTTCTGAATGATCGCGGGGAAGTGATTGGTATTAATACCGCCATTCGTGCTGATGCTAATGGCATTGGGTTTGCCATTCCTGTCAACAAAGCCAAATCCATTTATCCCAAACTGGTCGAAGGGAAAGGGGTTTCTCATCCTTACATTGGGATTCGGATGGTGAGTCTCACGCCAGAATTGGCAAGAGAAATTAATCGTGATCCGAATGCTGGTTTATTAATTCCTGAAACCGAAGGGGTTTTAGTGATGCAAGTGCAACCCGATACCCCAGCAGCACGGGCGGGCTTACGACGCGGTGATGTCATTACCAACATTGCCGGAAAACGGATTACCAGTGCCGAAGAATTACAACGGACAGTAGAAGATAGCAACGTTGGGGAAAGACTTGAGTTTGAAATTCGACGGGGTGATCAAATGGAAATTTTATCCGTTTATCCCGCAGAATTAGATGATTTTTCTTAGCGTGATTCTAAGGGCGAATACAAGCAAGTTCGCCCTTTTTTCGTCTCATTACTTAATAAACAACATTTCTTGATAACTGGGGAGGGGCCAATCGCGATCGGCTACTTCCCCTTCTAAATGATCTGCTTTTTCACGAAGTTCATTCATGATCGGCAGTAATGTGTTTGCACAATGTTGCATTTTTTCTTCAGTATTAGCAAACTCATCCTGTTCTAAAGCCGTTTCTAAATCACTGATAGCATGAACAATGGAATTGGTGAGATTCGCAATCTTCTGAATATTGTCAGTTTCTAAAGTGATATTGAGATGAGTTAGATTACTAATCGTCGAAGATAACTGGGATAAATATTCCATCGCAGCCGGATAAATCATCGTTTTTGCCATCTTCACCATCAGTCTGGCTTCGACTTCAATTGAAAGAATATATTGCTCTGCATAGACTTCAAAACGGCTTTCTAACTCAACAGAGGTCAAGACACCCGTTTTCTTAAATAAGTCTTCAATGAGTTCTTGCTTTAAAACGGGGAGAGCATCAGCTGTGGTTGGTAAATTCAGCAATCCTCGCTCTTCAACCGCCATTTTTTGCCATTCTTCAGAATAGCCATTGCCCCCAAAAATAACGGCACTATGTTGTTCCATCACTTTTTTTAATACGGTGAGGATCGCCGTATCTATGTCTGTCCCTTTATTCAGTTCATTTTCCAGTTGATTGCCAACCCAGTCGAGGGAATCAGCCAGCATGGTATTTAAAACAATCAAGGGACCGGAAACGGATTGATTGGAACCGACTGCACGAAATTCAAAGCGATTCCCCGTAAAGGCAAAGGGAGACGTTCGATTACGATCGCCGGCATCTCGGGTGAGTTGCGGGACAACATCAACCCCAATATCCATCACTCCTTTTTGTCGAGATTCAGCAATGGTACCAGTTTTAATCTGCTCAAAAATCTCCTCTAATTCTGTCCCTAAATACACCGACATGATTGCGGGTGGCGCTTCGTTTGCCCCCAAACGGTGATCATTACTGGCGGTCGCGATCGCGGCACGCATTAAGGGACCATATTGATGTACCCCACGAATCACCGCGCCACAGAATAAGAGAAACTGAGCATTCTCATGAGGAGAGTCTCCAGGATCAAGAAGATTCCCCTGAGTGGCATTTCCCACTGACCAATTAATATGTTTACCGGAACCGTTAATTCCTGCAAAGGGCTTTTCGTGTAGCAAACACATAAAACCGTGCTTTTTCGCCTTTTGCTTGAGAACGGTCATAATCAGTTGCTGGTGATCACTTG
>JAVLCL010000253.1:2261-5210 GCA_031580825.1 Halothece sp. Uz-M2-17 | reverse complement strand
ATCAATTA
Source organism: Halothece sp. Uz-M2-17 (assembly GCA_031580825.1). Taxonomy (GTDB): domain Bacteria; phylum Cyanobacteriota; class Cyanobacteriia; order Cyanobacteriales; family Rubidibacteraceae; genus Halothece. Next base: position 5,202 of record JAVLCL010000253.1, on the reverse strand, counting down.
ATTCACCAAATTCATTCATGGCTTGCATTCCCAAAACATTGCGACCACAGACTTTATGACAGCGACCACAACCCAGACAAATATCTTTATCAATGGCTGTAATAAATTTCGGTTCCCAAGTCGATCCGTCTTTTGTAAAGCTAGTTAGTGTAGGCATGAGTTTTCTCCTTTCGTTAATCGGTGTTAGTGAAGTCTCATTAATCATCAAAATAAAAATTGAATGACTAATGAACAATTACAGTTTTGTCGCGTTGAAGGTTTGAGGGAGTTTACTTTGATCCGTTAATCCCTTAAAAGAAAGTTGCCAACCATTGGCTAAGGTTAAAATTTTGCCTTCAGCTGTAATTAATTGGTCAACCACTTCTTCTTCTAAATCCTTCTTCGGAACATAAACTGATAAATGTCCCACTTGATTTTGATGCAACATGACTTTCATTATTTTCTCCTTCTGTCTTCGTTATTAGTTATTTAGAATTTGATAACGCATGACTAATGACTAATGGCGAATTCTTGAGAGGCTAAGGTTAGTAATTCATCAGAAGTTAAATTACGTTTTAACTGCACTGATAAGTTACGGATTCTCTCTAGCAACGATCGCGCTTCTTCTGAAGTTAAGGTAATACCTTTTTGTTGTAAGACGTTCATCACCAGATGTTTACCAGAATGCTTCCCAATGACGAGAGCGCGATCGCGCCCCACTTCTTCTGGGGTAAAAGGTTCATAAGTGGCAGGATTTCGTAAAACACCGTGTCCGTGAATCCCAGCTTCATGGGCAAAAGCGTTTTTTCCCACGATGGCTTTCCATGGCGGAACATCGCAGCCTGTGGCTTTGATTACAAATTCCGAGAGTTCTTGAAATTTGCAGGTATCAATGCCGATTTTGATGCCATAGATGCGCTTGAGTGCCATTACGACTTCTTCTAAGGCTGCATTTCCCGCCCTTTCCCCTAAGCCATTAACAGTGGTATTAACGGAAGTCGCCCCTGCTTGAATCCCAGCTAAAGCATTGGCTGTGGCGCATCCCAAGTCATTGTGGGTGTGCATTTCCACAGGAATCGTGAGTTGCTTCACCAGTTGTTGCACTTTACTGTGGGTGGTTAGGGGATCCAAAATCCCCACCGTGTCACAGAAGCGAAAACGGGAAGCACCGAGGTTTTGGGCAGTTCGGGCGACATCATAGAGAAAGTTAGGATCCGCACGGGAGGCATCTTCCCCGCCAACGGAAATAAAGAGAGCGCGATCGCGCGCATAATTAACCGTCTGTTGCAAGCGATCAAACACCTGTTGTTTATCTCCTTGAAACTTTACTGCGATTTGCAGATCCGAAACGGGAACGGAAATATGCACCCGTTTCACGCCACAAGCGAGAGAGGCATCAATATCGGCTTTGACGGCGCGATTCCAACTGGTGAGACAAGTTTTTAAGCCCAGATGAGTGATTTGGTGAATGGCTTCGGCTTCTGTGCCTCCCATAGCGGGAATTCCTACTTCTAGTTCTTGCACACCGATCGCGCTTATTAATTGAGCAAAAGCCACTTTTTCTGCAACCGTAAACGCCACACCGGCTGCTTGTTCCCCATCTCTGAGGGTTGTGTCATTGATTTGAATGGGTTGAATATTAGTCATTTGTCCTTTGTCCTTCGTTAATAGCAAGGGTGCTTCTCTCAATAACGAATAACTACTACTAACCGACGAATGCTGTTGTTAGACTGTCGTAGGCAAGGAAATGATCGAGATGGAAGGCTCTTTCTTCTGTTGCTAGCAGAATTTGTTCATAGAGATAACGGGTTGCGCGATCGCCGATACTTTCCGCTTGTGCTGCTTGTGAGCGCAGTAAGTCAATAACGCTTTGTTCTGCTGCCAAATCATGCTCAATCATCTGGCGACAATTGAAAATCCCATCCTCTTCTGGGGTAAAGCAACAGAGTTCTGCTAACTTACCAAAACTAGCAGCCGGGGTTCCGCCTAAGCCATTTAAGCGTTCCCCAATCTCATGGGCGTGACCTTGCACTGCACCATAACTGTCTTGGAAATATTCATGGATCGAATAAAACTCTGACCCTTCAATCACAAAATGATGTTTGAGGTATTGCAAATAAAGACCTTGAAAACTTGCCAAAGCAAAATTTAAACCTTCACAGACTTGAATCGTGATATCTTGATCCAAACGAACTGGGTTCGCTTTCACTGCTCCGAAAGATTGAATAACGGTTTTTTGTGTCATGAGTTTGAACTCCTAATGATGAGAGGTGGTGACAATAGAGGTCGTCCAGCAGCGGTCTAACCAATCCGCTAATTCTGAACGAGAACGGGTAAACTGCTGTACCGTGCTGCGAAGGAGGATTGCAGCGACACAACCCTTAATTTCGACCCAGAGTGTGCCATCTGAGGGACACCAGCAAGGAATACCTAACTCTTGTAAGCGACGATAAACCTGCCAGCGATCGCTGCGATTAATGGTGATAATTAAACTCACCAACGGATCAGGATGAGTGAATGGATTCATGTTTCTGACCTCAAAGATAGCTCTTGGATGTGTTGTTCCAACGTCTCAATCCGTTCTAAAAGAGAGCGAATCGTGATCGCTTCTGGATCAGGAAGTTTGCCATGTTCAAGCGGACAACCATAACCCATCCGAACAATCCGACCCGGAACCCCAACCACCGTGCAATCTTCTGGAACATCTCGCAGTACCACTGATCCCGCACCAATGCGAACATGATCGCCAAGATTGATATTCCCTAAAACCTTTGCTCCCGCCCCCACCACAACATTTTGTCCGAGGGTGGGATGGCGTTTTCCCGTTTGTTTACCCGTACCGCCTAAAGTGACGTTTTGATAAATTAAACAGTAATCTCCAACAATAGCTGTTTCACCAATAACAACTCCCATGCCGTGATCAATAAAGACCCCTTGACCAATCGTTGCACCGGGGTGAATA
>JAVLCL010000253.1:0-2251 GCA_031580825.1 Halothece sp. Uz-M2-17 | reverse complement strand
TGAGAAAACGCCCAAGATGGGAAAGAAAACGCGGTAAGATAGGAACTTGTTTCTGCCAAAACCAATGGGACACTCGATGCAGGGCAAGGGCGTGAACACCGGGATAGCAGAGCAACACCTCGAACCAATTATTCGCTGCTGGATCGCGCTCAAAGATTATCTTGATGTCATCCCAAATGGTGAACGGAGGAGACTCAATGAACCTTTTTTGTGAGGGGCTTTGGCTCTTGTTTTGTTGTTTCAGAATTGTAAATGAGGGTTGCATCATTCTTTTATGTAGATGAGCCGGTTCGGTTTTCTTTTTATAGCAAGCCCTGATCTTGAACTGATTTGGTTTTTTCAAGGTTAGATTGATTAAATTGATTAGAATGTACTCATGATCATGAAACGAAGACTGAATTCAACTTTGAAGCGTTGAAAAACTTTTTTTTGGGAAGGGACACAAGTCTTTCTATCTCTACCGACAAGTATTCTTTGGTGAAGCAACAAGTATTTGGTACTCAAAATAAGAGTGCCTCAAGGCTAGACCAAATCAAGGCTTAAGCGAATTATTACTCGTTAAAAATTAGGGACTCACACCTTTGGCAACCGTCTCAAGATAAAAGGCAAGTAGAATCAGTTTTGTAGCGTTTGTTACTCTTCCTCACGATCAATGATGATATTCAAGAAAACTCATCCCCAGCAAAATGTTAATTTAGATACGGATTGGTAATTAGTCATTAGTCATTCGTCTTTGGTCATTTGTCCTTAGAAAATGGGAAGCAAACCTTTTCCTCGTCACCCTTTCTCCCAAACTCCCCCTCACTTGAGTACATGAAAAAAAGAGGGGATTTACCTAAGCATAAATACTACAAAGCCTTACCCTCCCTCCCATTCACAGCCAACACAGTGAATGAGGGGAAATACTAATGGTGTCAGAAATAAATACTCACCCCCCTCCTCAAAATTCTCGTCCGATGACCCACTAAAAATTTTTTCGCCTCACCAGATCAGGGTTTCAAGGACTGAGTACACCTTAACCATTTTAATAAAACCAACTCAGCGAGGATTTTACCCTCACCGAAATCCCCGTTGCTATAACAGTCATAACTTCATCGAACCGAATTGAGATTGAGTGATTCAATTTCAGTCTGAGTCCACCTCATGCGGAACACAATGCAATGTCACCCACTCCTTATTCTACCTTCCAAAAAGCCAAGGAAACCCTAGCCCAGTCTCGTCAAAGCTGTGCTTGTACTTCTCCCAATCCTCAAGCCCTTGATCCGAAATTGCAAGAAAGAATTGAGAATCATCCCTGTTACAGCGAAGAAGCACACCACCACTATGCACGGATGCACGTTGCAGTTGCCCCCGCTTGTAACATTCAGTGTAACTTCTGCAATCGTAAATATGACTGTGCCAACGAAAGTCGTCCTGGGGTGGTCAGTGAACTGCTAACTCCAGAAGAAGCAGCCCATAAAGCCTTGGTCATTGCTGGCAAAATTCCGCAAATGACGGTTTTAGGAATTGCTGGACCTGGCGACCCCTTAGCCAACCCAGAAGAAACCTTCCGAACCTTTGAGTTAGTGAGAGAGAAAGCACCGGATATTAAGTTGTGCTTATCTACCAATGGTTTAATGCTTCCCGATTACGTGGATCGCATCAAAGCATTAGATATCGATCATGTCACCATCACCATTAATATGATTGACCCGAAAATTGGGAAAAAAATCTATGCCTGGGTGCGCTATCAACGAAAACGCTGGACAGGAGAAGTTGCTTCCCAAATCCTTCACGAACGACAAATGGAAGGTTTACAGGCTCTACAAGAGGCGGATATTCTCTGCAAAGTGAATTCTGTAATGATTCCCGGCATTAATGATCAACACTTGGTTGATGTTCATGAAGCGATTCAAGCGCGCGGTGCTTTCCTTCATAACATTATGCCCTTAGTTTCTGCTCCTGAACATGGCACTTACTTTGGCTTAAATGGACAACGGGGTCCCACCCAAAAAGAGTTAAAAACCTTACAGGATCAAGTGGAAACGGCTGATGGCGGAACCAGTAATGTCAAAATGATGCGTCACTGTCGTCAGTGTCGTGCCGATGCCATTGGTTTACTTGGCGAAGATCGCTCTCAAGAATTTACGAAAGACAAATTCTTAGAGATGACCCCAGAATATGACCTGCAAAAACGCCAAGAAATTCACGGTGATATTCAGCAAATTAAAGCAGCGATGAAAGCAGCTAAAGCCGAAAGAGAAGCTGCGAA
>JAVLCL010000252.1:0-5246 GCA_031580825.1 Halothece sp. Uz-M2-17 | reverse complement strand
CGGAATTAGCTGGAATTCCCACGGAAGTCGGTGATATTCCGGGAGATCTCATTAGTTTACGTCTCAGTTCCACTAACTTAGAAGCGGATTGTTGTACCGTTCTCTGTTCTGAAACCACAGGCTGTATGCGCATGGAAGCCGGTGGCGGTGCTCAATCTTGTCGCATCCAACAAGTGACTCCACTGTTTGATCAAAAAACAGAACAACTCCTAACGAAGCAGTTACAACGCTGGGGACGAGAAGTGTTGTATGAGGAAAGCATGGCTTGTACTTATGAAATGTTGAAACTTCGATCAGATGCTTAATTTCCAGTAGTCAAATAGACGTTTAAGCCCCCATCTTGGGGGAATTTTCTTCTTTTAAAATTGGATGCAATAAAAATTAAATGAATGGTTGAAAATTCGGCTTACGATTGGATTGAAAAGTCCCTGTCCACAATTGAAAAAGCGGGTTGGTATCGTACGGTTAAAAGAATTGAGAGTGCGCCTGGAGCAGTGATTAAACTCGATAGACAATCATTAATTAATTTTGCCAGTAATGATTATTTAGGATTAGCAGGAGATCCACGATTAAAAGAGGCAGCAACCGTAGCGATCGCGCAGTATGGAACGGGTAGCACAGGGTCACGGTTACTGAGTGGTCATCGTCCGCTTCATGACGACTTAGAACGCGCGATCGCGCAATTGAAACAAACCGAAGATGCACTGGTGTTTAGTTCCGGTTATCTGGCTAATTTAGGCACAATTACTGCCCTTGTTGGCTTAAGAGATTTAATTGTTGCTGATGAATATAATCACTCTAGCCTGAAAAAAGGGGCAATGTTGACCGGTGGCAAAGTGGTTGACTATAAACACTGTGACTTAGAAGATTTAGAAGCAAAACTCAACACCAATCGCGCCTCTTACCGTCGTTGTCTGATTCTTACTGATACTGTTTTCAGTATGGATGGTGATCTGGCTCCCCTCCCAAAATTACTGGAGATTGCTGCCAAATATCAAGCGATGGTATTAGTAGATGAAGCCCACGCCACAGGAGTAATGGGAGACAATGGCGGAGGCTGTGTTAATTATTTTCATTGCAGTGGTTACGCGCCGATTCAAATGGGAACCTTAAGCAAAGCCCTTGGCAGTCTCGGCGGTTATGTTGCTGGATCGAAGCGTTTAATTGAATTTCTACGGAATCGCGCTCCCAGTTGGATTTACACTACCGGATTATCTCCGGCTGACACGGCTGCTGCTTTAGCTGCGATTAAAATCGTCCGTGAAGATAACCAGCGTCGTCAGCAACTTTGGCATAACATCGCATATCTGAAAACAGCCCTTGCTGATTTCCCCCTCCTTCCTTCTCAGTCTCCTATTCTCTGCATTGGTTTAGATAATCCTCAACAAGCCCTAAAACTCTCGGAACATCTCCAAGAAAAAGGCATTTTTGCCCCAGCGATTCGTCCTCCCACTGTACCGTTTAGTCGGATTCGGATTTCTGTCATGGCAACTCATACACGGGAACATCTTCAATATTTAGTGGATCAGTTGCGAATGACATCCCAGTTTTGAAACCCACTTTTCTCATCATGTCGAGTTTTAATCACAAATTAGTAATGATAGCAACTATTGCTGAAATAAATCATATTCAGTAAGCTGCTGTTATCTTGATCTGTGATTGATAACTGGTTTCTAAATATTCTGAAAACATTTTGGGATCGTTATCAAGTCTCTAGCATTGTCAAAAGTCAATCGCAACGAGCATATATTTTAGATTTCATAGAGTACAACCTTAATTTCTAATTCGAGCCAAACAAAATGACATATCCCAATTCTGATGTTTTAAAGCCCGTTTTACTCCATGTTGAAGATCAACTGCAAGAATTAATTGCCCAAGATCAATTAGGACTGATTTTAGAAACCAGTTTTGGCTGGAGCAGAGAGTCAGTATTGGCTGAGGAAGTAGAAAACGCCCTGTTACGTGAATTTTTTTTAGACGATATTGAATTAGAAGTTTTACCGAGTACAACCTTAGAAGGGTCATTAGGGGCTTATGCAGGGAGCACCAATCAAATTTTCTTATCTGATACCTTCGTTTTAAGAAATACCGATTCTCCAGAAATCATAACCGACGTGGTGTTAGAAGAAATTGGACACGCCATTGATGCTCAATTTAATGCAGAAGATAGTGCTGGCGATGAAGGATCTATTTTCTCAGCATTAGTGCAAGGAAAAAGTCTGAGTCCAGAACAACTCGAACAACTGTATTTAGAAGATGATACCGCAACAATCACGGTTGATGGACAAGAAATTGTCGTTGAACAAGCAACAATCACGGTTGATGATGATGGTAGTGGTGACTATACCACAATTGCAGCAGCAATTTCGGCAGCCAGTGCAGGAGATATCATCGTCGTGACTGGTGGGGGGGATAATCTCCACACCGAAGCCGATATCACCATTAATAAGGCTTTAACAATTCAAGGGGATGCCGATGTCACGATTGATGCTAACAGTACCGGTCGTGTGTTTAATATTGATGATGGAACCGGAAGCGCGATCGCGGTTAACTTAGAAGGATTAACCCTTACCAATGGTGCAACCTCTGGGACAGAAGATGGTGGTGCAATTCTTAATCAAGAAGATCTGACAATTGATCAAAGTACGATTAGTAATAGCACTGCTGCGGATGATGGGGGCGCGATCGCGAACTTTGGTACATTAACTCTTAATGAGAGTACCCTCTCTAATAACACCTCAAGTGATACGTCTTCTCCAACCAGTGGCGGTGGGGGCTTACTCAATACAAAAGATGCTACAGCAACCATTGTCAACAGTACCCTATCTGGGAATAGCGCCCTGAATGGCGGTGCAATTCGTAATGATGGGGTTCTCTCTTTAGTTAATAGCACCCTTAGCGGTAATACTGCAACCAATGGTGGCGGTGGAATTGCCATTACTCGCGATCCGAATGATCCTAGTAATCCGAGTTATCAAGGAACAGCCTATATTACGAACAGCACAATCACTGATAATGACGTTAGTGGTAGCACGTATGGGGGAGGTGGTATCGGTAATGTCGGTACACTAAGCCTGACCAACAGTATTGTCGCTGGAAATGTTGATAATGATGATATTCAAGATAGCGTCACTGTCCTTGATCCCAATACATTCCAACAAGTTACTGTTAACGGTACGAACATAGACGGTGGACATAATTTAATTGGCAATGGGGATAATGCTGATAATGGTGGTGTGTTTGTTGATGGTAATAACGGTAACTTAATCGGAACCAGTGCCAGTCCGATCAATGCCAACTTTGATCCCAATGGTTTGCAAGATAATGGTGGTTCAACTCTCACTATTGCCCTTCAATCCAATTCTCCAGCCATTGATGCCGGAAATGAAAACAATCTCCCCACTGAACAAGAGTTAGGGGTTGATGTAGATGGGGATGGCACAATTGAAAACAATACAATCAGCATTGATCAACGAGGTTTAACCCGTACCTTTGACTTTGATCCCTCCGACAGCGATGGGTTAAATCTTGATATGGGTGCAGTGGAAAACGAATGCTTCCTCACAGGAACTCTCATCGCCACTGAAGATGGAAAAAAAGCCGTTGAAACCCTCGAAATTGGGGACAAAGTTCAAACCGCTGATGGCAGCTTCGAGGCGGTGAAATGGATTGGTATTCAAACTTATTACAAAGCCTTTGCCACACCTTTCCGTTCTCATCCCGTCTTAATTAAAGCAGGGGCTTTAGGAGAAGGGATTCCCAAGCGCGATCTCTATACTTCTCCTGACCATGCCTTATATTTAGAAGAAGGCATCTTAGCCAATGCAGGGGCGTTGATGAATGGGGTGTCCATTATTCAAATTGAACCAGAAGAAGAGAAATTCTATTACTACCACGTTGAATTAGATCGTCATGCCTTACTCCTAGCTGAAGGCGCACTTGCTGAAAGTTATCTAGCCCAAGGAGACCGTCTCATGTATGACAACGGGGACGAGTATGCAGGACTGTATCCGGAAGAAACAGCGCGTTTACCTCTGAGTTACCCTCGGGCAAGTAGTAAACGACAAGTTCCCCGCTATATCAAACAGCGTTTAGCAACTCGTGCTGAGGCAATGTTTGGGAAAAGTGAACCCCTAATCAACTAGCGAAATGGGAAAAGCAGTAATTATGATCGCTGCTGTGATATACTCCCCTACGATGAAACAACTGCATGAGGTTTTATTGAAGAGACTATAGCAGTACGTATTCAGGTTAGGACAGGGTTAAACTCTAACATCGAGTTATCACCGAATGGGGCAAATTGCCTGTTACCTATTGCCTAGCGCTATAGCATTGAGTGAATCAGCTTCAGCAGTTAACGCTTCAACCAACTTAGGAACAAAAGTTTATGAGTGGAAATTCTGCCCGCACCCAAGCCATTGCAAAAATTACGAATCGAGAACCAATCCCGTCTGAACCGCAACAGCGTTTAGAAGAAATTTGGGCGGAAAATGTTTTCGATCTCAATAAAATGCAGGCAAGTCTTCCCAAGACAGTCTTCAAATCAATCAAAAGAACCATTGCCACTGGTGAAAAACTAGACCCTGCTGTTGCCGATTCGGTTGCCACTGCGATGCGCGACTGGGCAATGTCAAAAGGGGCGTTGTATTATGCCCACGTCTTTTACCCAATGACGAACTTGACCGCAGAGAAGCATGATGGTTTTATCTCTGTGCAAAGTGATGGTAAAGTCATTTCTGAATTTTCAGGGAAAGTGCTAGTACAAGGGGAACCTGATGGGTCTTCTTTTCCCAACGGTGGGATTCGAGATACCTTTGAAGCACGGGGTTACACCGGATGGGATATGACCAGCCCTGCTTACATTATGGAAACGGATAATGGCGCAACCCTTTGTATTCCCACGGTTTTTGTTTCTTGGACGGGAGAAGCCTTAGATAAAAAAGTTCCTCTCTTACGCTCGATCGCAGCGATGGATAAAGCTGCTCGCAAAGTGTTAACCCTGCTTGGCAATGAAGACGTTGCTCCGGTCAATTCTAGCTGTGGGGCAGAGCAAGAATATTTTTTAGTAGATGCTAACTTTGCTAGCCAGCGTCCTGATCTATTGTTAGCGGGACGAACTTTGTTTGGGAAAGCACCTGCAAAAGGTCAAGAATTTGATGATCACTATTTTGGGGCAATTCCAGAACGGGTGCAAATCTTCATGCAGGATGTGGAAACTACTCTCTACAAGCTGGGGATTCCTGCCA
>JAVLCL010000251.1:0-5248 GCA_031580825.1 Halothece sp. Uz-M2-17 | reverse complement strand
CTGATTTTGCACTTTTTTCTCCTAAAATTTGAATGATGCGCCCAGCCCCATTCACTTCCACTTGCTGACCGCCCCATTCTCCTCGGAGTTGTTTTTCAAAGGCAGCTTCTGCCCCCATCCGTCCGATAATATCCCCAAGGCGATATTCTCCCGATTCATCAGCTTCTAACTCTTCCCCTGTAATCTCGCCAGTATAGCCCAGAAGATGCGCTGCCACTGCCCCATGGGGATAATCGCGAACCGGTTCAATATCCAGTTCTACCCCCGTCAGTTGGTAGTTATACTCTTCAATGGCGGTTACTTGTTCTGGGGTTAGACCTCTGGCAATGCGTACCAAGGAAGGGGAGTTAACAGGGACTTCTTCTACCCGACTGATAATGTCAGCAGCAGGAATATTGAGAATCTCAGCAAGCTGGTTCACCGTATGCTTCCAGTTGGGTTCTGCTTTTGCCAGGGGCCAAATAAAGACGGAGTAGGAGAGACGACTATCGGCAAGAATTTTCCCCTTCCGATCCAAGATATTCCCTCGGATGGGAGGCTTGGGCAGAATCCGAATGCGATTATTTTCCGCCAGTTGGCGATTGCGTTCTCCTTCTACCAGTTGCAAATAACCCAAGCGAGACCCAATTCCCCCTAACAACAAAGCTGTTACCAAAAGCAATAAAACCGCAGGGCGCAGTTGTCGCCCCACGGTGCGAGATTTACGCTTACGACTTCCTGTGGGTAAGTCAGCCTTGCTCTGACCCTGCTTGCGGTATTTTCGTTGGGGAGAAGGAAAGGTAGTTGCCATAGAGGTTAGAGACGATTTAAGTCCGGATAGGCTGCTAAGAGGTCATCATTGGATAGGGTATCGTCTTCGGCTTGAGGAGTCCAAATCACTTCTACCGCTAAAAGGTTTTCACTGCCGGTACTGCCCAACTGTCGCAGGGCTTGACGGACATCATCGGCGCTGTTGGTTTTGGGGAGATCCACTTTCCCTTGAATTCCTGCCAGAATCGTCACCACAATGTATTCGGCAGGGGCTTCCCCAGTTCCACCTTCACTGGCTTCCTGTCTTGATTGCCCTTCAACATTAGAAAGGGTTTCGTCCGTATATTTACTCCGTTCAGAGAGGGCAAAGCGGTTAAACTGAGATTCTGCTGTATCCATTTGGGAAATATTGGATTCAGTTTTGCCATATACCCAATATTCGGGATGACGTAATAGGGCGAGGGTCGCTTCTTGTAAAACCATTCCCCGACCGGCTGCCGTCCCTGTATCTGCCCGTTGCGCCAGATCATTTAATTCTTTTTGCAGTTCTTTCGCATCGGCTAACAAGCCCACTTGCACTTTAGAAACTGTAACTTTGGGGTTGGCGGTTGCCATACCGTCACCTCCGCCGAGACCCGCATTTTGAAAACTTCTCACGAGGAAGTTGGCAATGGCAAAGAAGATGAGAATGGTGAAAATACTCCCAAATCCGCCGAAGCCAAAAAAGGGTAGTAAAAACGGAAAGCCAAAGCCACCCCCAGGGCGGTTACTTCCCCTCGGGGCGGGTGCACTACGACTGGGGGCGCGAAATCCTCCCCCACCGATGCGCCCACCGCTACGGGCTGCTAACGCACCACTGACATCGCTAAAAACGAAGATAAAAGCGAGTGCGACGAGAAAAAAGGATTTTAGGAAACGTTTCCACGAAATATTCTGGAACATTATTTTGCTTCGATTCTTTAATGGGTTACTATCTATTTTCGATCATGCTTAATTTTTTCCAGAACCACCACCGACAATGGTTACAATTTCCAGTTTGTCTCCTGCTTTCACGATCGTTTCTGACCAATGCTGACGGTGCAGAATTTCTCCGTTATATTCTACGGCAACTAAACGCGGATTATAGTTGAGTTCGGTAATAAGATCAGTGACGGGGCTTTGAGGGGAACAAGTTACGGTCTCGCCATTGACGGTCAGGGTAATGGTATCGTTAGGCATGGTTGCGGGAATGGGAAAACTGCATTAAAAGATTTTCTGTGGTTGTTTGTGGATCAGGGGCTGACATGATTGCTCTGACGACAGCAACCCCATTGGCTTGTGCTTCGATTACATCTTGAATATTATCAGCATTAATGCCGCCAATAGCAAACCAAGGAATAGAACAATGTTTGGCTGCATAACGGACGTAATCCAATCCTGCGGGGGCTTTTCCGGGTTTCGTTGGCGTTTTATAAACCGGTCCAACGCCGACATAATCTGCTCCTTGCGCGATCGCGCTTGACATCTCATGGGGGTTTGTGGTAGATTTGCCAATAATCTTATTCGATCCTAAAATCCGACGGGCGGTCGCCATGGAAATATCCTGTTGTCCAAGGTGAACGCCATCTGCGCCTACTGCCAGAGCTAAATCAGCGCGATCATTCATGAGAAACAGTGCGGAGTATTGATGACACAGTTCGCACAATTGCTTTCCTTCTTCGAGTTGAATCTGATCCTCTGCATCTTTATTCCGATATTGCACAAGGGAAAGTCCGCCTTTCAGGGCTGCTTCCACAATGGAAAGAAGATTAGGAGTGGGAGAAGTAACTAAATAAAGTTTTGCTGTATCTAGTTTTCCTTGAGGAGAGGTCGCAAAAAGGGTACTTTCTAAGGTATAAATTTGATAGCGCAGTTGCTTACAAGCATTTCCCATTTCGGGATGATAGAGTTTTCCATATTCCTCTAAAACGCGCAGAGCTTCTTGCGTACGTGCTAAGTTAATCTGTAAGACTTGTTGGGGGCTGTCTCGGGTTTCTTCTTGAGGATGCGTCAAAGTGGTTCCACAATCATCAGGGGTATTACGAGCGGAATGGATCTCTGCTGTATGCCATTTGGCTAACGTTTGACGCATTACTTTACAGGTTTGCGCAAGGGTGGAATCATCTAAGCCAAAACGACACCATTCTTCGATAATCCGGATGCCTTCACGCGCCCGATCTAAGTTGGCATCGAGAATGCGATAAGTAGCTTGTTGGTTTGTAGAGAATGAGGGTTGAGTTTCTGTCATGATGAGTGAATAAAATTCATTTACAGTTTACGGGTCAATATAGCAATTATTCTGAATTTGTGTAATTCGTGACTTGATAGATTTTTTAGAACTAAATAGGGTTTCCTGAAGAAACCTGAAAGTCTCACTTGATAGACTTTTCAGGTCTTACTTTCTCAAAAAAGTGCAAGGAAATTGCTCCATCATCTCCCATGATCAAGCATCTCATCACTCTCGATTCCCTCACAGCAGATACCGATCCCTTTTCAGCAAGTCTCAAATAACAAATAACGAATAACAAATAACGGTCTTTACCAACCCCTGAACTTTTTCAGCAGACCCTAAATATTGGAATTGACTTGATTGCCAATTTGATATAACCACAAAGAATACAAAGAGACTTTAAAGATGGAGTGATTAAGTGGTATGGCTGATCAAAAATGAGGTCGCCCGATACACCCGATTTGATTAATACATTCAGTTTCATTGATAAGATGAGTGGAAACTGAGAGTGATTAATGATATGACGAGAAAGCAAGGTATGCTAACCAGGATTTGGACATTCCGCTCTCCTCTGCTTATTATCTTATTAATGATTTTGATAATCGGGATTTTTTTTAGATTTTATAATCTGGATCAGAAAGTCTATTGGCAAGATGAAGCAGCAACTTCTGTAAGAGTGGCTGGATATAGCAAAATTGGGTTACGAGAACAGCTATTTAACGGTGAAATAATTACAGTTGATGACTTACGAGAACAATATCAGTATCCGAATGAAACTCAAAATTGGGAAGATACATTAAGCGTACTTAAACAGAAGGCGGAACATCCACCATTATATTATTTTTTAACTCGCTGGTGGGTGCAATGGTTTGGAAACTCGATTACTGTGATGCGGAGTTTACCGGCTTTGATCAGTTTACTTGTTTTTCCGCTTTTATATTGGCTGGGTCGAGAATTATTTGAAAAAGAATCAGTCACTTGGAACGCGATCGCGCTGATTGCAGTTTCTCCAATTCATATTTTATATGCTCAAGAAGCACGGGAATATAGTTTATGGATTGTTGCCACTCTTCTTGCTAGTGCTTGCTTTTTAAGAGCACTACGAGTAAATAGTAAAACAGCTTGGGTGAGTTACAGTTTCAGTTTAATCTTAGGACTCTATTCCCACTTACTATTTGTTTGGGTAATGCTGGCACATGGCATTTACTTTCTCGGAGAAGAAGGTTTCAAATTCACTCGTAAAATGAAGCAATATGGCTTTGCTTTGCTAGGAGGATTTGCTGCGTTTATTCCTTGGGGAATTGTGATCATTCAATATCTCCTTTACTCGCCATATCCGGATCAAATTTTAGCCGATGTGGGAGAAGATGTTCCCCTTTCTTTTTTAGTTGATCGTTGGTTTCGTGGCGTGAATCGGGTGTTTCATGATGTTGATTTTGGATCGGCAAATATTGTATTGGTTTTGCTAAGTTTCTATGCGTTTTATTTCTTGTGTCGTTATGGGAAAAAACAAACTTGGTGGTTTATTCTTTCTTTTACTGGTGTGACTGCCCTAGCGATTATTTTACCCGATGTTCTCTTTGGGGGAAAAGCCTCGGTTCGCAACCGCTATTTATTTCCGGCTTATATTGGTTTAGAACTCGCGATCGCGCATTTATTAGCTTATAAAATTACCCTAGAAAAACAAGTTTGGCAACGTTGGATTTGGCGAGGAGTAACTGCATTTTTCATTACAGCAGGTATTATTTCTTGTGCTGTCAATTCCCAAGCCGAAACGTGGTGGAATAAAAATGATGATGTGACCGAACATTACCCGAAAGTTGCTCGTTTGATTAACCAAGAAGAACCCAATTTAGTTATTACGGATACCTCTGTTGTTAATATTTTATCCTTGAGTCATTTACTGGAATCAGACATTCGTTTAAAACTGGTTTCTGATCCCTATCAATTTGAAATTTCGCAGCAAACATCACCTATTTTCGTTTTTGATCCCTCTCCTGAAATGGAAGCCTATCTTCAGAACAAAATGAATCAGGAATGGACAGTGGTTTACGATGAAAGTCGAGCCAAATTAATTGCTATTAACGATTCAGCAGACAACTCGCGCTAATAACTTGGATATCTCTTTCCGTAAATATAGAACACTCTTGCTGTAAGGAAGCCAGAATGGGACTATTTCCTTCTTCAAGAGAACGAATCACTTCTTGTGTAACCGGTTGGTATTGTCTTAGCCAATCACTGGGTTCACTT
>JAVLCL010000250.1:4047-5253 GCA_031580825.1 Halothece sp. Uz-M2-17 | reverse complement strand
TCCAACTGTTTACGCGAGGAAACCCCTTCCGAGGTCAATCAGGGCTAAATGAGGAAACAAAAGCCTTTCTCCAAGCCTTAATCAATCAGGGCATTGTGCAAGGGGTGATCGTTTATGGCAGTCCTTATGTTTTAACGTGGTTAGAGGCTACTCTTCCAGAAACTATTCCTTATGTTTTCAGCTACGGACAAATGAGCGACAGTAGCGCGATCGCGCTTCAAAAGTTATTCGGGGATTTAGCGTTTTCTAAAACACAAGACCAATCTTTTCTGTAATTAGTTATTGGTCACTGGTCACTGTTATCCCATGGACTTTTTCGGAGCGAATAAAGCGGGTAAATGTTCTAGCAATCGGCTACTGACCAAAGCTAAACTGCTAGAACCTAAGCCCATAGATAAAATTGTCAGTTCAGGGGTATAAAGCCAAATCGCATCGGGCGCAAATAAACTGATGCCTAGAGAAATAATCGCTGCTACTCCGCCAATCCCGAGGGCAAACTGAACGCTAGTTTTAGAAAAGACCATGATGCGCGATCGTTCTAATAAATAAGCAATAAAAGGAACCCAAACCACTGATAAATAAGTGGCATAAAAACAAACAATTAAGCCAACAATTTCTCCCCCTTTCAGAGCAATTCCAAAGGCAAATAAAGCATTGAGAGCAGCAAGACCAACTTCATTGCGTTTTCGGTTAACTAAGTTAGCAATATCTAAACTCGCTTTCGTTTGAATACGCAGAATATTGCTTCCTAAACCAAATGCAGGGAAAGCTAAAGTCGCAATAAAGAGAATGCCTAATGGTTGATAGGTTCCCCCACCGAGCCAACCCAGAATATAGGGAATGATTGATTTCCCTGTAACTTCTGGAGGAATAATGTTCGCTTCTTGTGCTGCTAAAACAATTGCCCCCGGGAGAAACGCTAAAGCGGTCAAGATTAATCCACCGCAAATACAGCCCCAACAAGCAACACGCAGCGATCGCGCTCTGACAACAAACTGTTGACATTTCATATCAATCAACACCAACAACACCGTTGAAAGCATCACACCAATTGTTTTGGGAGAAGCGGTTTCACTGACACGGGGCCAAAAATCCAGCACCATCTGTCCATAAATTGCACCGTTATGTAATTGCCAGAGCGCACTTCCTAACACCAGTAAATTAAAGAGTAATAAACCACGAAACAGCCAACTCGCCCGTTCCACA